>NZ_JBEXUX010000027.1:0-126811 GCF_040629175.1 Embleya sp. NPDC005971
GCGATCCGCCCGTCGTCGATCCACACCACCGGCCGGTTCCACTCCGAGACCTCGGGATACACCGCACGGCTGGGCCCGTCCTCGGACTCGTACGGGTTCTCGCGCAGCCAGGCGGTCAGGCTCCACACCGCCGGCATCCCCCACGGCTGCCACAGCGGTGAGGTCGGCACGGATCCGGTCCATGTCGGGCTCATTCTCGCGCAGGTCCGCCTCGGTATCGTCCAGCGAGAAGCCCCCTCCGGTCGTCGGCACCGGACCAACCTCACCGAGCACGCCCCCGACAGACCCAGAAGATCCAAACCGCTGGGACCCGCTGAGCCGGCAGGCTGTTGACCTGTGCGTTTGTGTTGCGGTCGTTGTCCGTGACGTAGCTGGTGAGGGCATTGGGGGGCCTTTCGGCACGGGCCGATCGTTACCGACGCGGGATTGCTCGTCGACGGTCTCTCGGAGGGTCTCCCGGGCGTCGGCCACGTCGGCAGTCGGAGGCTGCGGAAGAGGTATCCAGTGGCACGCGCGGCGGCCTCTTCAGTAGGTTCTGCGGATGCGGCATTTCGCGGACATCGAAGATCTGTCGGGGCTCGTGCGTGACGCACTGGGAGCGGGACGCCACGTTGTCGCGGTGGACCGGTTGCGCGGGGGAAGCAAGAAAGGGGTGTACCGGGTCCGCCTGGATGGAAGCCACCCGGCGAGTGTGATCATCTACAGCTGGGCCAAAGCTGAGAACTTCTGGCCAGGCGCGCACGAAGCCGACCCGGCCGACCCGTTCGCACCCGCCTCCGGGCTGGTACCGTTCCTGACCGCGCAGCGAAGCTTGAACAGCCTCGGGGTGCGGGTTCCGCAGGTGCTTCTGGCGGATGACAGCCGTCGCCGGTATCCGGCGGACGTCGCCGTGGTCGAGGATGGCTCCGGTGGCACGCTCGAAGCACTCTTCAAAACCGATCCCACGCGCGCCGCGGGAGCCCTGGGCGACCTCGCTGAGATGCTTGAGGTGATGCACCGGCACCAGGCCCAGCACTACGGCAGGGTGGACCTGTTGGAGCGGGACGGCTCCGCATCCGAGATCTCGTGCGAGCGACGGGTCCTCGACCGCGCCATGCGGGACCTTGAGGAGGCGGCGAGGCGTGACGGCAGGATCGCGGCAGCCGGCACGGCATTGTGCGACCGCCTGCAGGAACTGGCTGATCGGGTGAGCCCTCGCGCGCGATACGGACTGATCCACGGTGAACTCGGACCCGACCACGTCCTGGTCGACGCCGAAGGTCACCCTGTCCTGATCGACATCGAGGGCCTGATGTACTTCGACGTCGAGTGGGAGCACGTCTTCCTCCAGCTCCGCTTCGGCGAGTGGTACCCCGCACTGGCCCGGCCCGGCCTCGATCCGCAGCGCCTCGACCTCTATATGCTCGCGATGCGTCTGTCGCTGGTGGCCGGTCCATTGCGTCTCCTCGACGGCGACTTCCCCGACCGGGCGTTCATGCAGGGGATCGCTGAGCACAACCTGAAAAAGGCGCTGGCGCTCCTGCCGTTGACGTAACCGGATACACAGGGCCGCGCCGAGCACCCGCCTACTCGACACGATCAGCTCGAACGGGTGGGCGGGGAAGCTGACGCCGGCGGTGGGGCACCGGGTGACCGTCGACAGGGTTGCTTGCGCCTGCCCGTGGTGAGTTGGTACGGGTCGTCGCGGCGCGTTGTTCGCCGAGGGGCACGGGCGAGTTGCTCGCGGAGTTGTTGGTTCTCTTCGGTGAGCCGCCGGATGCGCGCGTAGGCGGCTTCGAGCCGTCGCAGCAGCGAAGCATCCGAAGTGCGCTGACGTGCGGGAACCGGCGATATGGGTTCCCGACGGTGTGCTGCCCGTAGTCGCTCGATCTCTGCTCGCAGATCCGGCTGGGCATGGACCTGGACCGGGATACTCCGGCCTGCTTCGCGACGGTCTCGAATGTGACCGGGCGACGCCGCTCAATGCGGCACTGGGCGAGGAAGGCGGCACCCGCTCCTGGGACGACGCCCGCACGTTCGGGTTCGTCTCCGCCGGCGGCGGCAAGTGGTTCTCCCAGGGCCTGCGTCGACCGCAACCGGGTCATCGGATCAACGTCTACATCCCCAAGGTCGGGTACGTCGGGATCGGCGAAGTGTGCGGAGAACGAGCACCCTTCGCGGACGCGATGGTGGGCGACGGCTCGGTCCGCCTGGCCGAACAGCAGCTCGTCGGAAGCTACCGCCACCAGGGAGACGAGAACGATCCCGACGTGGCCGAGTACGTATTCCCCGTCCGCCGGCTCAAGACGGTCGACCGAGCCGACGCCGTGACGGCCAAGGGCATATTCGCCCTCCAACTCCCGATCTGCCGCCTCACCAACGCCGCCACACTCGCGGTCCTCAACACCGAGTTCTTCCCGGAGCAGGCCGGCCGCTGATCGCGGCCAAGTGACGTTGGCGCCGACCCCGATGACACTGTCCCGAAGTCGCGGCTGTCCTCGATCCGTTCGATCGTGGCGGTTACCGCCGGCACGGACGCGCTCGAGAAGGATGACGCCGGATACATCCTCTCCTTCATGTTCGCCGCCCTCGCCGTCTGGTTGGCCGGCACGCGGGAAAACGGCTGGGCACCGAAGGAGCACGGGCCGCCCTCGAGTGGGTCCGCACCGAACTGGGCCCGGACACGGCCGAGTCCGCGATGGTGGTGGCCGGCAGGATCGGCCATCCCGACGCACCCGACCCAACCGTTTGCCTGTGGTGCTCCATGCCTGGCACGGAGGGCCGGCGATCAGCCCGCTCACAGCGGTCACGAAGGGGCGGACGGGGTGGACGGCGATGTCCGTGCGCAACGTCGCGTGTCCGGCGACGAGTCGTGTCGCGCAGGCCGACTCGTCCCATTCGAGCCCGAGATCGATCGCTCCGAGTTCGCGCAGTCCCTGGCTCCAGCCACCCGGTCCGGCGAACAGGTCCAGGATCATGCGGCCTTCCCGTAGTCGGCCTGAACGGGGGTGCCGGATCGGCAGGCCCAGGGTGAGCAGCCGTCCGGGTCACCGGACTCGAGTTCCGCGTCGGCAACAGCGCCGAACACGTCGCCCTGCCGAGAGCGCCACTCGTGTCCGGTGACCCGGTCGATCGGTGCGATCGACAGCGGTGGCAGGGACCGGTGCAGATACGCCTGCCCGAGGAGCGGACTGCCCTCGGCGGTGGGGCGCGCGTTGCCCGAGCGTATGGCGGCGTCGAATGCAACGACGTCGTCCCACTCCTGTCGGGGATTCGTCGCGCAACGCTCGCCATTGCTGGTTTCCGTGGAACGGGCATGTTATTGAGACGGTCAGCTGCCTGAGGCCGTTGGGGCCAGACGACCTTTGATCGAGCCAACTGCCGCCACGGGCCACGACCCCGAAGGCCACGCTTGATGCTTTGAGCCCACGCACACACGTCGGATGAATTCGGTTGCGGTGGTGCCGGTGGGCCCGATGAGGTAACTCCATGGGAGATACCACGGAGCAGGAGCAGCGGGCGAGGGCAGAAGAAGAGCGTGTGGTCGCGGGGCAACCGGCTCCATGGCGGGGGCCGGCTGTGCTCGTGGCCCTGATGCTGGCCGCCTTCACCTTCAACACTGCGGAGAATCTGCCGGTCGGCCTCCTGGAACTCATCTCCGAAAGCCTGTCGGTATCGGTGTCGGCAGTCGGTCTGTTGGTGACCGGATACGGTGTGACGGTGGCCGTGGCGTCCGTGCCACTCGCCCACCTCGTGCGGGCCGTGCCTCGACGTCATGTGCTCACGGGAGTGCTTGCCGCGCTCGTTGTGTCCAGCCTCATTGCGGCCCTGGCGACCTCCTATTGGCTGCTCCTTGTGGCGCGACTGCTGACCGCGCTCGGCCAGGCGTTGTTCTGGGCCGTGATGGGGCCGGTCGCGGTGGGCCTGTTCGCGCCCGAGGTCCGTGGACGTGTGGTCGGGGCGCTGTCCGTCGCCGGTTCGCTCGCCCTCGTGCTCGGTGTTCCCGCCGGGACCTGGCTGGGCCGGCAGGGCGGCTGGGAGGTACCCGTCGCCGTGTTGGCGGCTCTGGGGCTCGTTTCTTTGGTGACGATCGCCGTTCTGCTGCCGACGTCGCGTCCGGAAGAAGAGCGCGCCGCCTACGGAACCAGTCCCGACGCCCGCCGGTTCAAGACCGTGTTGGTGGCCGGGGCCCTGTCCGCCACGGGGGCGTTCGCGGGATTCACCTACATCGGGAAGTTCCTGGGCGACGTGAGCGGGTTCTCCCCAGGGACGGTTGGCATTCTGTTCGTGGTCTTCGGTGTTGCGTGTCTGACCGGGGTGGGCATCACCGGGGCACTGCTGGACCGCTTTCCGCGGTCTGCGTTGGCCACAGCCGTGGCCACGCAGGCGGTGGGCATGCTCGGCCTGTACGCGGCCGGCACCGATCCGGTGGCCGCGGTGGTCTTCTTGGCGCTGATGGGCGGTGCGCTCGGGCCGGTGTTCATGACGACCCAGAACGAGATGTTGCATTGCGCGCCGGGCCGCACGGATATCGCACTCGCGGCGAACTCCGGTGCCTACAACGCCGGCATCGCGGCGGGCGCCGCGCTCGGGGCACTGATCCTGCCGCTCGCCGACGTGCGGGGCGCCTTCCTCGCCGGCGGGCTGCTGACCGTCGGGGCCTGCGCGGTGCTACTCGGGGGCGGGCTTCCGCCCGGCCGTGACGACGGACGGAACAACGGGGACGGCGACCCGACGTCTCCTGGCGGACTACGGATGGTTGCCTGATTGATGCCCGCGTGGCGTGATCGTCTCCACGAGTTGCTACCGGGCGGCGTTCGACTTCGAGTTCACCGTGGACAGCGCGCTGGCGGACGGCGACGAAGTCGCGGTCCGGTGGAGTTGGGTGGGCAGGCACATCGGCGACTTCGGCGGCATACCGCCGACGAACGAGAACGTCTCGTTCACCGGCATCACGAACTTCCATTTCCGTGACGGCAAGATCGTGGAAGGCTGGTGGAACTGGGACAACCTCGCGATGCTCCGCCAGGTCGGCGCGATCACGCCGTAGCGCCGGCTCCGGCCACGGTCGCTTCGGAGCCACGCGACCACACGGCCATATCCCGGCGGCCAGGGCCCGCTTCCCGTCGTCCGTGGCGCGGTTCCGACGACCTCGCGACGTCCTCCCCACCGTCGGACGCCCAGGAGCGAAGGGCTCTCGAAGACCGCCCCGCCGAACGCGTGGCGGAACGTCCGGCCCGGGCTGGTGTCCGCGTCCGGCCGGAGCCACGGGCTGATGTCGACCGCGAGGACGAGTCGTCCGTCGGCCGCGCGATGACCGGGCGGGCCGGGCCCCGGAAGGGCACCGGGAATGCGCAGCGCGTCCGCGATCCGTTCGATGGTCTCCAACACGGTCATCGTCGCCTCCCCGCGCGCGATCTTGGAGTTCGGGATGCTCGGCGCCGGCGCCGTCCAACACCGTCTACGCCTCGAGGGAGGTCTCCGGTGACGACGAGGTCGTCGTGGGCCAGGCCCCCGACGGCGAGCCTTTCCCGGCCGGGGTGGGGTGGCCAGGGGGCGGATCAGGGCAAGGTGGGTGACCGCTTGGCGGCGGGCGTCCGGTCGGCGCCCCACCTCGGCGAGTTTCGTCTCCAACTCCTTGTGGCGCGCGGAGAGTTCCTCGGGCTCGTGTTCAGCCTCACGCACGGTTCCCGTACCGACGACGCCATCCGGCGACTGCCTCGCTCACCCTCGCCGCAGGCGCGGCGATCCGCGCCCGGGATGCGCAATGATGACCCGCCCGGACAACCCGTACGCGCGAAACGCCCGCCTTCGGGACGATCCCTGTCCGAACCCGGCCGAGCGGACTGCCCCAGGCGGGTCGAGAGGGTGGTGGCGACGGTGCTCGGCCCGGGTGGGGGCGCAGGGCGCGGCCGGTGCCCGAGGGGCGGGGCGGCCGGCCGCGACGTGTCGACGGGGACGTTCGGGCCCACACGCGAACACTCCGCGACCCGGCCCACGATCGCGCCCGCCCGACCACCCGGCCGGGGTGCCGCGCCGGACCGGGGTCGTGTGTTCACCCGATCCGCCGTGCCAACCGCCCTCGGCGGCGGTGTCCGACGGCCTGCCGGGCCTGCTTGAGGACGCCGCCACGTGTCCGGTCGAGGTCGGGCCAACGCTCGGTTCCGGGGGATCTTCAAGACCGTCCAACATCGGTCGATGTTCGCCCAGTTGCCAGCCGACCGCCGGCACCACCCGGCTGCCTGCGGCCATCCGGGGATGATTTGTTCGAGTTCGCCGACACTCGCGGCTTAACGACTGGAACTTCCGGCCGCGTGTACTAGGATCCGCCGCTAGCATCACTCGATCAACCGTTTCACCCAATCGATGAGGAGGCCCGATGATCGGCGTGCTCGTGACTTTCACACAGACCGACAAGTTCGATCGTTCAACCCTCGCAAGGATTGCCGACGAACTCCGAGGGCCGTTCGAAGGCATGGCCGGCCTTCGCTTCAAGAGCTTCACGCTCGACGAAGACGGCGTTCAGGCAAGGAACTTCTACGTGTGGGATGACGAGGAGAAAGCCCGGGCCTTCTTTACGGAGGAGATCGTCGAAAAGGTGACGGAAATCTACGGCGTCCCGCCTAAAATCGAATACCTCGATATCCTGGGGTTCGTCGACAACTCCGGCACCTGATTCTCAAGGTGGAGAAGCGCCACCCGGAGATCCGCATCGTGTGGTCGGACGCGGCGAACATGACGCTCAACGTGCAGGACGATGCGTGTGGTCACGACGCCTCCTTCTTGCGCCGGCGCTCGGCAGCGCTGGTCAGGAGCCTGGTGTGCATCGCGCAGTGAACGTCACGGCGCCCAACAGCAGGACATGGCCTTCGCGTTGGGCCCGCAGGTGCACAATCGCGGTCCGGCCGCGGCCGGTGGCGAGCGGTCGGCGTGACGTTGACCCTGCCGGCGGAGTCTGTCGGCGACGCCGGATGCATCGAGCAGACCTGCCACCGCACGTTCCCCGGCACCCAGTCGGCGCCGGCGGCGGGGCCGAGCATGATCTCGGGTATGAATCGCTTGCCGTAATCATGACGCAGCCGCGGTCCGGGACACGGCGAAACATGCCAGGTCGCCCCCGTGCGGATGACCGCCTCACCGGGGTTGATGCCGGCCGCTTTCACCCATACGAGGACCTGCCCGTCCCCGGGAACCGGGCGTTCCACCTTGTCGACCCGCAACACGTCAATGCCGCCGAACTCGTCGTACCTGACCGCCATGGGCACGATCTCTCTCAGCCGACTCGCTGAAGCTGACAGGGGTGTGGGCTACGCCCGCCGGAGTTCGAGCACGGGAATGATGCGGATTCCGGCAGTCTGACGTGCGTACTCGGCAAAGCCGGGGTAACGCCGCGCCTGCTCGGCGTAGATGCGGTCGCGTTCGGCGCCGCTCAGGTCGCGGACGGTCACCTGGTAGGTCGCACTGCCGCGTTCGATGGTGCCCTCACCGGCGGCGGTCAGGTTGCGGTACCAATCCGGGTTGGTGGGTGCTCCGCCCTTGGTTGCGAAGACGTAGACGATGTCCGGCGCGGTGTCGTGCGGCAGGTACATCGTCGGGCTGACGTGCTCCTGCCCGCTCTTGCGGCCGCGGTGATGGACAAGGACCAGCGGAGCGCCCTCGAAGACCCCGCCGACCCTGCCCTTGTTCGCTCGGAACTCTGCGATGATCCTCGCGTTCCGGTCGAGTGCTTCACTCATGTCGAACTCCTGTCGTTCACGATCCGGATTGTGCATTGGGAGGATGAACTGTAGGGACGGAGCGGTTCCGCCTTGCGCTCGGCATTGACGCAAGCGCCGCTGCCCATCGACGTCGCCGGCGGCGGGAAGGCTTGACTGCCGCAGGATCGCTTCGAGACTCTCTCGCTGTTCGGTGCTCATGGAGGACCTTCTGCCGGGAGGCGGGCCACTGTGATCCCTTCCACCAGGTGGATGAGGAGATATCACCGGATCAGGGTGATTCGCACGGCCGGCCCACCCGCAGGACCAATCCTCTGCGGTGTGCCTTCTCGGTGCCATGGGACGTCTCGGCTCAGGAGGACATGGACTTGTCCACTGCCCCCTGCGACGTCACCCCCGCCCCGTGCGACATCGCCGACCCGGTCCTCTCCTGCCTGACAAACTCCGGGCACCGCCGTCCCGGCGGTGATACCGCGTCAGCCCAGCGCGCGGTCGAGGTTGAAGGCGGCGCTGATCAGCGAGAGGTGGGTGAAGGCCTGGGGGAAGTTGCCCAGCTGTTCTCCGGTCGGGCCGATCTCCTCTGCGAACAGACCGAGGTGGTTGGCGTAGGTGAGCATCTTCTCGAAGGCGAGCCGAGCCTCCTCCAGCCGGCCTGCGCGGGCCAGCGCCTCCACGTACCAGAAGGAGCAGATCGAGAAGGTGCCCTCGGGGCCGTGCAGGCCGTCCGGGCTGGCGGCGGGGTCGTAGCGGTATACCAGCGAGTCGGAGACCAGGTCCGTGGTGAGCGCGTCCAGGGTGGAGAGCCACTTGGGGTCGGTGGGCGAGACGAACTTGGCCATCGGCATCATCAGCAGCGAGGCGTCCAGCACGTGGTCGTCCAGCCCCTGGACGAACGCCCCTCGCTCGGCCGACCAGCCGCGCCGCATGATTTGCCGGTAGATCGCGTCCCGGGACTCCCGCCAACGGGGCAGGTCCGCCGGCAGACCGCGGCGGTTCGCCATCCGCATCGCGCGCTCAAGCGCCACCCAGCACATCAGCCGCGAGTACACGAAGTTCCGCCGGCCCGCCCTGGTCTCCCACACCCCTTCGTCGGGCTGGTCCCAGTGCTCGCACAGCCAGTCCACCACGGCACCGACCTCGTCCCAGCGGTCACTGCTGATCGGCTGCCCCCACTTGTCGTAGAGGTAGATCGAGTCGATCAGCGCCCCGTAGATGTCCAACTGGAGCTGGCCGGTGGCGGCGTTGCCCACCCGGACCGGTGCGGAGCCGAGGTATCCCTCCAGGTGCGGGAGCTCGTATTCGGGCAACTCGACGCGGCCGTCGATGCCGTACATGATCTGCAATGGACCGCTCTCCCCCGTGCCCCGCAGGATGCCCCGCTCGGAGATGAACCCCATGAACGCCTCGGCCTCCGAGGTGAACCCCAGGCGCAGCATCGCGTAGACACAGAAGGCGGCGTCACGGACCCAGACGTACCGGTAGTCCCAGTTGCGCTCGCCGCCGATCTGCTCGGGCAGGCTCGTGGTCGGTGCGGCGACGATCGCACCGGTCGGCGCGTAGGTGAGCAGCTTCAGCACCAGCGCGGAGCGGTTCACCATCTCCCGCCACCGCCCGTGGTAGCGCGAACCGGCGAGCCAGTGGCGCCAGAACCGGACGGTGGCCTCGGCCTGCTCCTGCGCCTCGGCGCGTGGGCACGACCGGGCCGGGACGCCGTCGCCGATCTGGTCGAGGGCGAACACGTTGGACTCGCCCTCAAGGAGCTTGAAGTGCGACCACACGTCCAGGCCGTCGCTCTCCAGGGGTGCGGTGGCGGTCAGCGCGAGCGTCAGTGACGGGGAGCGGAACACCGCCGTGTGGCCTTCGAGGTGCGTGGTATGCGCTTCGGCGCCGTAGCCGAAACGAGGGGCGATCCGCGCCCTGAACGGGAGGGTTCCGCGGACGCAGATCACCCGCCGGATCAGCCGGTGCCGGGCCGCCTCGCGCGACTCGTCGACCACGGGCATGAAGTCCTGGATCTCCGCCACCCCGTCCGTGGCGAAGAACCGCGTGATCAGCACGTTCGTGTCGGGGAAGTAGAACTGCCTGGTGCGGGTCGGGACCTCGGCGGCCAACTCGAACGACCCGCCCCGGTCGGCGTCGAGGATGGACCCGAAGACGCTGGGCGCATCGAAGCGCGGGCAGCAGTACCAGTCGATGGTGCCGTTCGTACCGACCAGGGCGGTCGTACGAAGATCACCGATCAGGCCGTGCTCGGAAATCGGGAGGTAACGGGAGCCGTCCGCCTGCTCGAAACCAGTCGTGTCGAACGCCATACCGGCCTCCCTGCCACTGTGGCCTGGGCCTGGGCCTGGAGATGAATCCTTGCTTTTCATGCTAGCCCGCCACGTGAGGCGGGGGCCTGACGGAGCCCGTGCCGCAGGACTCGGCAGCCGCCTCGCTCACCGCATTCGTGAGCAGAGATGATCGGTAGCAGGGTCGCAGTGGCCGGGACGCCGATCTCACGGGGTATGGCGCCGGCCGGGGTGGGAACGTCGACGAGCCGTTCCGGCAGTTGGTCGAGCGCGGCTCGGCCGTCGTCGACTGCGGCCTGCTCGTCGTCGCCGAGGGCCCCGGCAACGACGGGTGCGGGCATTTTCAGTACGTGTTGTCGGATCGCGGCTGTGCGGCCGGCGGTGGTGGGAACGCCAATGTCGTTGATGAGTCCCGCAAGGACGTCGGGGTGCATCGGCTGTCCGGCTCGGCGACCGGGGAACTTTCTGACACCGTTTTATGGGCATGGTCCGGCGCAGATCCGGCCGCGAAGCTCCGCCAAGCGATCTTGCTTATTAATCGATCGGTTGCTGGGCATCTCCGTCCCAGTCGCGGAGCCCGGCATGCTGATTACCGGGGTCGGCAGTGTTCGCCTGTTCGCCAGTTCGCGGTGGCGGCGGCCATGACGGTGCTGAGCCTGTCCCGGGCGCTCACCAGATCGCCGATCCGGCTGTCGATGCGATCCCGTTCCGCCGAAAGCCGGTCGAGCAGCTCCGGCGTGGCCTCGCCGTTCACGACACACGGCAGCAGGTCCGCGATCGACTTGCTCGGCAACCCGGCGGCGTACAACTGCTGGATCAGCCGGACACGGTCGACCGCGCTGTCCGGGTACTGCCGCTGACCACCGGGGCTGCGTTCCGAGGCGAGCAGGTTCCGTTCCTCGTAGTAGCGCAGCGCCCGAACGCTGACTCCTGCCCTGGTGGCGAGGCCACCGATACGCATCATGTCTCTCCGATGTGAGCCGGACCACACTTCTTGCCTCTGACGTCAGCGTCAGGTCTTAGCGTATCCCGCGACGGCTCGCCCCCTCCGCCCAGACGGAGGACGAGACCGTGACCAGCCTGTTCGACAGCTTCCCCATCGGAAATGCGAAGGAAGATCCGCCCATGACCGCATCACACGCGCCGGCCACCGACGTGGCCGTCACCGCCCCCGCCCCCATCGTCTCGGTGAAGCCGGTGGTACTGGAAGCTCCGGGCCGTGGCGAGGGCCTGCAGGTGAGAATCTCCGCGCCGACAACGGGGAGCGAACTGCCGATCATCGTCTTCTCGCACGGCTTCGGGTCGTCCTTGAACGGCTACGGTCCCCTGGTCGACTTCTGGGCCGCTCACGGTTTCGTGGTGATTCAGCCCACCCATCTCGACTCCAGGACCGTGGGTCTTCCCCAGGACGATCCCCGCACACCGCGACTCTGGCGCTTCCGCGTCCAGGACATGAAGCGCATCCTCGACCGGCTCGACCTGCTGGAGGCCGCCGTTCCCGGTCTCGGCGGGCGCCTGGATCGAAGCCGCATCGCCGCGGCCGGACACTCCTTCGGGGGCCAGACGGCGGGCAATCTGCTGGGCCTGCGCGTCCTCGATCCGGTGAGCCAAAAGGCGGAAGACCTGTCCGACCCGCGGATCAAGGCGGGCGTGTTGCTTGCCACGGCCGGCAGGGGCGGAGCCGACCTGACCCCCTTCGCGGCCGAGAACCTCCCGTGGTTGAAGCGACCGGACTTCGCACACATGACCACGCCGACCCTCGTGGTCGCGGGAGACAAGGACGAGTCACCGCTGTCCGTCAGAGGGCCGGAGTGGCTCGCCGACCCCTACCACCTGAGCCCGGGGCGCAAGAGCCTGCTCACCCTGTTCGGGGCAGAACACTCCCTCGGCGGAATCGCCGGCTACGAAGTCCGGGAGACAACGGACGAGAACCCCGCGCGCGTGTCCCTGATCCAACGGGTCACCCGGGCCTACCTTCGCCACGCGCTGGGCATCGAGGACGCCGGCTGGACGACGGCGCAGAACGCTTTGTCGCAGAGCGTCGCCCCCATGGGGCGGATCGAATCCAAGTGAAACTCCGCAAAACGAACCACCTCCGGGGCGCTGCGGGCGGCGAAGGTGGCGTTCGCGATGTTCACGGCGATGGCGCGGGCCGCCTCCGCCGACGGGTACCGCCGCCGTACGTGGCGCAGTCTCGCCTGACCCGGGCTTTCGCCGAGCGGATCACATCCTCCACCATGGCCGCACTGCGAGATCGAGGCGCGCGGCATGTTCAGGTCGACCTCGCCGTATGGACGCATGCCACGGCGGACATTCCGCCGGCAGATCCCGCCAGACCAGGTTGTTGCGTTACCGGCCATCGGTCGGCCCCCACGAACATCCACATCACATCGAACGACCATCCCATCCTTCGGACACGGCCTGGCTCGCCTCGCGTACCCCACTCGCGATGTATGGGACGCGCGTTGGTGGCGACGCGAACCGCCGGCGAGCGACGTCCCCGTGGCGCGTCGAAGACCGGGACAAGGGCCGCTACTTCCGCGCCTCACCGTTTGAAATCGTCCGGCTTGTCGGCGTCGGGGGCCTGAGTGCTCCGAGATGGGCCGGATCGGCGGTCGCGGCACTACCAGACGACCGGGCCGTTCGTGTCGAAGAAGCCGCCGGTGGGGCCGTCGGCGCCGATCATGGCCATGCGGACGACGATCTCCGCTCCTTCCTCGACGCTTTGGGTGCCTCGGTGGCCGTTGAGGTCGGTGGCGGTGTAGCCGGGGTCGACGGCGTTGAACCGGATGGCGGGGAGAGCCTTGGCGTACTGCGCGGTGACCATGACCAGCGCGGTCTTGGAGGAGTTGTAGTCCAGGACCGTCACCTGGGACTCCACCCGGTCGGGGTCGGCGCAGGCCGCCAGGGAGCCCAGGCCGCTGCTGACGTTGACCACGACTGGGGCGTCGCTCGCTTCCAGCAGCGGCAGGAAGGCGTGCCTGACGCGCACGACGCCGAAGACGTTCGTGTCGTACGTGGTCATCATGTCGGCCGCAGTGACCTCGCCGACCCGGCCCAGCTTGCCCGCGCCGACGATCCCGGCGTTGTTGACCAGGACGTCGAGGCCATCGGCATCGGCCCGGACGAACGCGGCGGCAGCCTTGACGGAGTCCTCGTCGGTGACGTCGAGTCGGACGAAGCGGGCACCGAGCGTCGCGGCCGCGGTGCGACCCCGGTGGGCGTCGCGGCACCCGACGTAGATGGTGTGCCCGGCCTCGACCAGACGGCGTGCGGTCTCGAAACCGAGGCCCTTGTTCGCTCCGGTGATCAGTGTGGTGGTCATGTGCTCACTCCTTGCTCGGCGGCGTGGGTACGCCTCCACCTTCGGCGCATCGCAGAGCGACAGGCAGTGCCCGCTTCAGCCGGTGGACTGGCAGTACCAGGCCGGCCGGCCACGGCGTCGCGATACTGGGACGATGAGCGAATCCAGAGAGCTGGGCAGAGCCTTGCACGGTTGGCGGGACCGGATCACCCCCGCGACGGTCGGACTTCCCGCCGGCGGGGTACGTCGGGCCGCCGGACTGCGCAGGGAGGAACTGGCCCAACTCGCCGGCCTGTCGGTGGACTACATCACCCGCCTGGAACAGAGCCGGGCTACCTCCCCGTCGGTCCAGGTGCTGAGCGCGCCGGCCCGCGCCCTGCGGCTGTCGGCAGCCGAGCGTGAATACCTGTTTCTCCTGGCCGGCCAGCCGGTGGCGGGCCCCGGACAGGTGTCGGCGCACATCCCACCCGGGGTCCGCAGGTTGCTCGACCAACTGGAGGGCTCACCGCTGAGCGTGTATGACGCCGCCTGGAATCTGATCCTGTGGAACCCGCTGTGTGCCGCCCTGTTCGGGGACGGATCAGCGCTTCGCGGACGCGAACGCAACATCGTCTGGCGGCACTTCGCCGGTCTGTCGAGCCGGGTCAGCCACACCCCCGAGCAGGAAGCGCGCTTCGAGGCAGCCGTGGTCGCCGACCTCAGGGCAGCGACCGCCCGCTACTCCGCGGATTCGGGACTGCGCTCCCTGATCAAGGACTTGCGAGATGTCAGCACCGAGTTCGCGCGCCTATGGGACACGGGCATCGTGGGCGTCCACGAGTCGGACACCAAGACCGTGCATCACCCCGATGTCGGCACATTCACCTTCGACTGCGACGTACTGAACGCTCCCGGGAGCGATCTGCGCATCGTCGTCTACACCGCCGCTCCCGGCAGCGACACCGCCGACCGGCTCAGGCTCCTCAACGTCATCGGTACCCAGGTCATGACCGAAGACAGCACCACCGGATGACAGTCGGCGAGCGCACGCCGTCCCGTCGGCCGCCAACGCGCCGGCGCCCGCGAACGATGCGTCACAAAGGACGCCGACGCGAAAGGCGACCGGAAGTTCGCCGGTCTTGAACCGTGCCGCCGTACCCCTCACGCCGCGCCCCTGCCGCTCCGGAATTCGCGACTTCGGAGAGTGACAGCGGTCGGGCGCAGCAAGCCCTCCTGGTATCAGGTGGCCACCGCGTCGACGCGTTCATCGCCCACGTCAACACCACCGCCCACCACACCGGCCTCGAACCCATCCCGGTGTCCCCGGTGAGGCCGCACATGTTCCGCCGCACCATGAGCATGCTCGCCGCGCGCGAACCCGACGCCGAAATCGCCCTGGGCCTGCAACTCGAACACGCCGCCCACCGCGCCCTGGCCAACCGCCTCCACGGCTACGCCCAGCCGGATCCGGCGTGGGCCCGCGAGTTCGACAACGACCTCACCGACGCCGCGGCCGGCCGCCTGACCGAGTTCCTCACCGCCCGTGTCACGGGCGGTGCCGTCGCGGCCGGTCCCGGAGCCGACCGCCGCCACGAGGGCCTGGATCGGGTGAACGCCCTCCTCGACACCCCACCCGCCCCATCCGGCGGGGCCCTGCGAGGCCACGTCGCCGACGCGCACACCGTCGTCCGCCTGTTGCGTGACGCGTTCCCGAACCGGCACTGGGGCACCCTCAACCACTGCCTGTTCGACCCCGAACAGGCCGAATGCCACCGGCCCCTACCCAAGAGCGACCGCGGCGCCGGTCCGGTCATCGGCGCCTGCCATCCCGCCCGCAGAGCGTGGACGGGGCTTCGCCGTCGTGCATCACGTGATCGACGGATCACCGGATTCCCGCGACGACACCAGACCCCTGCGGTCGGAGGAATCCTGACGTCTGATCGACCGAGGGGAGCAGGCCACGTGACGACCACATGGTTTGCCTTCGGTGCCGCAGGCGGGGAGCCGCCGAGGATTGCCTGCAGAACCCCGGATTCCTCCCGACGGCCGGCCCGCAGGCGTGCGGACCGGCCGACAGGTCAGGGGGATCGGGGGCAATGACTCAGCCGCGCATGCCCGTTGCCGCGTTCAGCAGGGTGGTCAGGGGTCGTCGGCGTCGTGGCACCGACCATGACCAGCACGAAACCCGCCGCGGCGAGCGGAGTGAGCACCGGCGCGGCGTTCGTCAGCCACGGCACGACGACGCCGACCGCGCCGAGCAACTCGCAGGCCGCGACGAACCGGAGCAACGGCAGCGGGAACACGGCCGCCCCCGTCTGCCCCATCTCGAGGAGCTTCTCCCTCGACCGGGACACCTTCAGCGCCCCCGAATACGCGAAGACCACCGCCGCGCCGGCGACGGAGCGAAATCACCCGAACGCACCAACGGTTCCCGCGAAATCCCCCCGACGCACCAATCCCCGACGGGGCATCAGTTCCGTGTATCGGGCTCCGACGCGGGCACCCGCGCCCACGCCAACGGCGTGCGCCCCCAGGCTCCATCGTCACCGATCGTTGGAACTCCCCGGAATGCGGCGCGGAGCCGATCAGGATGGCCGTCGACGACGAGTGACACCCACACCGTGCCTCGCCGGGGCCGGCGCCGGTTCTCCGTGTGCCCGGAATCGCAGCCCGGGCATCGGGAGGACTGCGATCGGAATCGGAGCGGCTCGTCCGATCGGGTGATCCGAGGTCGAAAGGGGCGAGCGTTCGTCGAGAATGATGCCCGGGCATCGGCGGCGAAGCCTGGGGAAGGGGTCGGTGGTGGCTGAACGGCGTGTGGGTGTCCTGTTCTCCTCGGCGGCGTTCGCCGTCCGTCTTGCCTGGCTGGCCGATCGGCGGGCGCTGATCCATGTGGTCCTGGTGCAGGTTCTCCTGGCGGGCGCGATGGCCGGGGGGCTGGTTGTGGTGCAGGCGGTGCTCGGGTCGGTGCTGGCGCACGGTCCCGCGGCGGCCGGGCGGTCGCCCGTGCTGGTGCCCGCCGTCGTCGTGCTGCTGGTGGCGGGTGCCGCGGTGGGTGCCCTGCGGTTGTCCGGGGCGGCGCGGATGGCGGTGCTGACGGTGAAAGTGGACCGCCTGGTGGCGGGGATGGTGCTGGAGGCCGCGGCGGCGGCCGAGCTGCCGCGATTCGAGGAGCCGGACTTCCACGACCGGCTACAGCGGGCGGTGTTCGCCTCGCGCCGCCAACCCGCGATGGCCGTCGTCCTCCTCGTCACCGCCTTCCAGGCGGCCTTGACCGTGGTGGCGGTGGGCGGAGCCTTCGTGGTCATGGCGTGGTGGCTGCTCCCGCTCGTGCTGCTCGGCGCCCTTCCCGCGATCAGGGCGGCCGGCAACGAGCACAGCGCCCACCACGACCTGCACCACGGACTGTCGGAGAATCGGCGGCTGCGGGAGTACCTCGAACGTCTGCTCACCGGCCGGAACGAAGCCAGGGAGATCCGGGCCCTGGACCTCGCGGGAGTCCTGACCGGGCGCTGGCAGGACCAGTACGAGCGCGAGATCCGGGACACCGAGGCCCTGCTGAAGGCTCACGCCCGGCGCCGGATGGCCGCCCAGGCCACCGGAGCGACGTTGACCTGCCTGGCGGTCGGCGGTTTGTGGTGGATGGCCGTGCGTCACCTGCTGCCCGTGCCCGTGGCCGGTGCGGCCGTGGCGGGAGTGTGGCTGCTCTCGGTACGGCTCAACGCGTTCGCGGGCATGCTCACCGGTATCGGCGAGAACCTGCTCCGCCTCACCGATCTGAGCAGCTTCACCATCCCCACCTCCGACTTCTCGACCGCGGCGACGGCGCCGACATCACGGCGGAAACCTTCCACGAGGACGGAACTGGGGCTGTTGCGCGCCGAGCGCCTGAGCTACACCTACCCCGGCGCGGGTGTCCCCGCGGTGCGGGAGGTGAGTCTGGAGCTGCGGCCGGGGCAGGTCGTGGCCCTGGTGGGGGTGAACGGTTCGGGCAAGACGACGCTCGCCAATCTCCTGGCCGGGCTCCACCCGCCGGACGGCGGCCGGCTGCTGCACGACGGGGAACCGGTCACGGACCTCGCGGCCCATCGCGAGCGGACCGCGGTGGTCTTCCAGGACTTCACCCGCTACAGGCTCCCGGCCCTGGACAACATCGCCTTCGGCCGCCCCCACGCCGCCGCCGACCCCCGGCGAGCACGGGAAGCGGCCCGGCAGGCCGGGGCACTGGACTTCCTCGAAGGACTCCCGGACAGCCTGCACACCCCGCTGGGCAAGGAGTTCACCGGAGGCGCGGACCTGTCCGGCGGGCAGTGGCAACGCCTGGCCCTGGCCCGAGCCTTCTATCGCGACGCCCCCCTCGTCATCCTCGACGAACCCACCGCCGCCCTCGACGTCCAGGCCGAGGAGCAGCTCTTCACCCGCCTGCGCCGGCTGTTCGCCGGCCGCACGGTGGTCCTGATCTCGCATCGGCTGCGCAGCGTCCGCCATGCCGACCGCATCTACGTCCTGCAGGCCGGCCGCGTGATCGAGGAGGGCAGTCACGAGACGTTGCTGCGGGCGGGCGACCACTACGCGACCCTCTTCCGCACCCAGGCCGACGCCTACCGGGACACCGTCACCCCGTGACCCGCCGGCCACGGCCGCCATCACCCGATCGGAGATTCCCAGGTCGCGTCACCGGATTCGACACGAATGGGTGATGGACTCCTGCGCCGCCGACCCCGCATGGTGTTCGCATGATTACTTATCCGCAGGAGACGCGCCCGCTCACCCCCGACCCGGAGACGGTCGCGGAGATCGAGGAGATCTTCACCGACGCCTTCATCGCCCCCACCGCCTGCCGAATCCAAGGAGAAGGCTGCACCGGGTCCACCGGCTGTTGCCCCGGACTCGTGTGCGTGTCCACCAACGGCTTCAGCGGCTTCTGCCAGCAGCCGTAGCGATGCTGTCGCCCGGGGTGGTCGTGGCCGAGTTGGACGGCGGCGGGGTCCTGCTGGACACCGGCAGGCCCGCCGCGGCCTACCTCGGCCCGACCGCCCTCGGCTGGCTCCGCGGCCGCCCTCCCGCCGCCGAGCACCACGTCCAGCACGCACGCTGTCTCACCCAATGGCGCGCCGCCGGCCTCATCGCACCGGGCGGCGAGCCCGCCGCACCCGCGGTGCACGGCGACCTGGAGGCGGAGGCCGCCGACTGCGCCGCGTGGGTGCCGCATCCCGTGCTCGTGGTGGCGATGGCCGTCGACTGCGGCTTCTGCACCCAACTGACCGCCGATCTGGCGGCGAACGCCCACAGCCTCACGCGTTCGCACGCTTCCGTGCTTGTGGTCGAGGCCGACGGCACCCGGTCGCTCGGCCGGCGCCCGGTCGAACCCGTACCCCGGCGCCTGACCCGCCTCGGTCGACTCGCAGCGCACCGGGGCACGCCCACCGCCGTGCTCCTGGCCGCGGATCAACCGGCCCGGGTCTCGACCGGATTCGACGAGGTCAGCCACGCCCTGGTCGCGCTCAGCGGCGCGGATCCGCAGGTCACGGTCGTCGAGGCACCCACCAGCTGTTCGGTGGACCTCGCCGCCCGGCCCGTCGACGCGGTCCTCACCGCCCGCGTCGACGGCACACGTGTGGGCATCGCGGTACGCGGCCACGAGCCCCGCCGGATCACCGAAACCGCCACCGGCGGCATCGTCGACGACGGCTACACGCCCGTCACCCTCACCGTCGAACGCCCCGACACCTTTTACCTCCTCTTCCGCGGCGGCGAACTCCTCACCCGAGCCCGCACCCCCGTCGCCCTACGGCAGACCCTCGCCGCCGTCCTCGCCGGCTACGCCGACCACGCCCGTGCGCTGCCGGGCAGGATCCCGCTGCTGTGCGGGGCCGCCGTGCACGCCGACGGGCACGCGATCCTCTTCCCCCGTACCTGGATGTCCGACCTCGTCAAACGCACCCGACGACTGGAACAGGCCGGCTGGCAGGTGCGACCCGAGCCCTACACCACGCTGCGGACCGCCCCCGGCACCGGCATCCCCCACCTGACCACGCCGACCCGACCCGACCAAGGAGGCCCGGCGGTCACCGCGGTCCTGACCGGGGCACCCCAGGCCGGCGGCCCGCCGACACGGGCCTGGCTGCTGGCATCCATCGTCAACTGGATCGCCCGCCCCGCCACCACCGACGCCGTCCACGCCCTGGCGGCATCCCTGCGGCCCCTGCCCGTACTCACCGGCACCTGGCAAGAAGCCCTCACCCACCTGACACACCGAGACCACGCCCGCGAAGACCACCCGCGCGCCGGGCACGTCCCCCCGGGCGGCTCGGGCAGGCGGGAACGGTAGCCGCAAACGGGCATGCCCGGCGTGCGAAATCGCGGCAGCGTCGCGTCCGAGCCGTGCCGCGCGAACACGTCGAACGGTCGGGGCCGACGGCGTGGCGCACGATTCGGGCTCGGTGTCGTGCCCGCCGACTCCCGGCAGAGGCAGGGTACTCGGCCGGCGAGGCGGGTCCGGGCGCGGGCCGTGTCGGGGATGCGGTGGGCGTGGTCGGTCTCGTTCGGTGAACCGCCCGCAGCCTCGGGCCGGGCGCCGGCAAGGTGCGCGGGTTGTGAGTGCCGGAAACCCCATCCGCGCCGGTCGGGCGGCATGTCGGTATTCATGGATGGTGCCGCCGAGCCGGTCCCGTCTGCGGATGCGCAACCGCTCGAGTTCGTCGGGGTCGTGATCGGCTTCGCACCGCGCGGGCACACTCCCCCGTCTCGCGTCCCACCTCCATCAGCGCGCCGTCGGACGGATCGGCAGCCTCACCCGTCTGATCCGCCAAGCCGCGATCATCGCCATCCTCGACGGCACCGAACGCATCACCAAAACCAGCCTCGACCGGATCCGCCTCACCCAACAGCCGCACCGAGGGCGTCCCGTCGGGGCGGACGGCGCGGGCCGGGCGGACCAGTTCCGCACACAGCCCTCGCGGGTCGGCCACCTCGTCCAGGGCGTCCACGACGAGTTGTGGGAGCCGTTCGAGCGAGTGGTACCCCAGGCGCCTTCACAGCGCAACACGGCCACCGATCCACGAGGAATGGCCCAACTCATGAGCTGGAGTGTCAAGCGGCGAGTGCGTGGGCTCGGTGGGACCAGGCTGTCGCCTCGTCGTACGGTGTGCCGGTTTTCAGGCAGCCGCGCAGGATGCCGACGAGCGGGTTGGCGAGTTGGCACAGGGCCGCATCGAATTCGATGCCACGAGCTCGTTGCGGGCCGTTCACGAGTGAGGTTGACGAGCGGGAACGGGTCGAACCGATGCTCGGTTTCCCGTGTGTTCAATGATCGCCTTCCACCGGCCGTGAGCCTGCTCAGAGTCCGCGAAGTGCATTCCAGAGGTCGTCGTATGCGCTCCAGCACTCGACGGTGCCGTCGCTGTTGAGAGTGCCCATGTACCAGTCGTCATCGTCGACGGCCTTCACGACGCAGAGGCCGTGGAAGCCCAGGACGATCTCCGGCTGTAGGACCTCGTCCGGACCATGTGGCCGGGGCTCGGCGTAGGCATCGCCGTGCACCCGGCCGACGTCGCCGAAGTCCTGTTCCAGGCCCGCCCCGTCGATCTGCCGAAGATCCTCGACGGCACACCGCCGGGACTGGCCGTCGGCACCGCCCCGCTGCTGCTCCTCGACGCCGTCGTCCGGTTGTTGCGGTTGCTCGACCGGCCCAGGACATCGGTGTACTCGCACCGATGACCAAACGAGAGATCCTGTGGCGGCTCATCACCGGCGAACAGGGCGCCATCGTCCGCCAGTTCGGCCTGCCCGACAGCAGCCTCAACCACATCGCACGGGCAGTGCAGTGGATTCGCGCCAACTACGCGGAGCCCTTCCGCGTCGAGGACGTGGCGCACCTGGCGGGTATGAGCGTGTCCGCGTTCCACCGCAGCTTTCAGACGGCCACGGCAATGAGTCCCATCCAGTTCCGGAAGCAGATCCGGCTCCAGCAGGCCCGGCTGCTCCTGGTCTCCGACGCGCACGACATCGCCGGAGTCAGCCGCCGGGTCGGCTACGACAGCGCCTCGCAGTTCTGCCGGGAATGCCGGCGGCAGTTCGGCGCACCGCCCGGTCGGGACGCCACACGTCTGCGCGCCTTCGCGTCGACGTCCGCGCCTTGACTCCCGGCCGGGATCCGTTCCGGCCGCTCGGCGAGCACACGCCGGGGAAGGTGGCCCGCCTGAGCCTCCATGGCCCCAATGAGGCAGTGCGTCCTGGGGACCGATTGGGGACCACACGCCATGCACGAAACGGCACAATACGATGGAGTTCGAACGTCGTATCGTGCAGCAAGGTGCCCCTGACCTGCAGAAGCACCTCATCTCCTTGACTTGGAGTCGAGGCGCTCGGCTCGCTAGGGTCGGGGGATGGTCGAGGGCAAGCAGGCGCCGAAGCGCAAGAGCCGGGCGAAGCCCGAGGCGATCGAGGAGCAGCCGATCGGAACACCGCGCGAAGCGCCGCTCGCCGCATCGGCCGACGCATCGACCGAAGCGACGGCCGGGGCCGGGCGCGGCCGGGTCGCGAAGGCGCGTCCCTCGAACCGGCGCGGCACCGGCACCGGACCGGGCACCGCGGCCCGGGGCGAACGCCGACGGCAGTTGCTCACGGCGGCGATCAAGCTCTTCTCCGAGCGCCCGTACGAGGACATCTTCATCGCCGACATCGCCGACGCGGCGGGCGTCGCACACGGCCTGCTCTTCTACTACTTCAAGGACAAGCGCGGCATCTACCTCGAAGCCCTCAAGCAGGTGATGAGCGACCTCCAGGAGTTCCAACGCCCGCGTCCGGACGAACTCACCACCCAAGAACGCCTGCGCGGCACCATCCGACGCCACTTCGACTACCTGGGCCGGCACCACCACACCTTCATCGGCCTACGCGGCCTGGACGATCCCGACGTCCGCCGAATCTCCGAGTCGGCGCACACCGCCGGCGTGGGCCTGATCCTGCAACTCTTCGACCTCGACCCCACCCCGCCCCCGATCGTGCGCGCCGCGCTGCGCGGCTGGGTCGGCTTCCTGGACGAGATCACCCTCGACTGGCTGGCCCACGACGACGTGTCCCTGGACGACATCGTCCGCATCACCATCGAGGTACTCACCGCCGCCCTGAGCAGCGTCGAGGACCACCACCCCGGCATCGCCGCGGTCCTCGCCGAGATGCGCTCCTCGCCGAACTGAAACCGGCAACACCTCCCGGCAACGCGGCCGATGTGCACGGCAGTCGGCCACGCCTCAGGGCAACTCGACCTCCACGAGACCGACTTCGGCGCCTGCGTCGACGCCCTTCGCATCACGACCGTCGCGAGCAGCCGGACAAGCGACAACGGGTGAGCCCTTCGCCCGGCCGTACAGCAATGGGCACGATCGAACGATGACCACACACCCCGGACCCCGCCGTTCACCGGACCCCTCCACCGAGGCCGGCGCCACCCGCGGTCCCAGTGGTACTCGCCGAAAAAGCAACGAAGTAGCCCCTGACCTGCCGGCATTCCCCGCTCCTGTTCAGATGCCGCTGCCGAGGGCGTTGCCGCGGTCCGTCGCCGGAGCACGACCGAGGGCGTCCACTGTCGGATCGGGCGCGGTGGTGTGAAGGGGCGGCTCGTTCACAGGGGTAGCCGCGCGCCGACGCCGTACTCGAGCGCATGATGCATGATCGCGTGACCCACCGCGATATCGCAGACGGCCATGCCGATGTTGCTGTTGACGATGATCTCGTCGGCGTTCTCCCGACCGGGCTTCACACCGGCCAGCACCTCGCCGGTCTCGGCGACGACCTCGGGCAGGCCGTCGGGGAAGTACCCCATCGACGCGAACAGTTCGTGTTCCTCGATGCTGTCGACGATGTACTTGTCGGCGCGGTGGGCGGTGCGCGGATCCCAGAAGGTGTTCAGGTCGCACGGCAGGATCGTCTGACCGGCGGTCACCCACTCGTCCTTCACCACCGCGAGCGGCTGATGCAGGATGACCGTCGCCGAGCTCAGCACCTGCGCGCTCTTGACGATCGCTTCGGGCGATTCACCCTTGACGATCCGCAGGCCCAGTTCGGGCCGCAGCTTCGCGATCAGCGCGTCGGCGGCCGCCTCGTTGGTGTCGTAGACGTGGATGGTCTCCAGTTCGGGCATCGCCAGGGCCGCGTAGCGGACATGCTCGATGCCCTGCACGCCGCAGCCGAACATCGCGAACGTGGTGGCGTCGGGGTGCAACGCAGCGGCGGCCAGAACCGTCACCGCCGGGGTGCGCATCGCGGTCAGCCACGCCGAGTCCATGACGGCCAGCGGCACACCGCTGTCCACGTCGTTGAGGACGAGCAACCCGGTGGTCTGCGGGAGGTCGAACGTGCGCGGGTTGTCCGGGTAGCACTCGATCCACTTCATGCCCACGATCCCCGGCCCCGGCAGGTAGGCGGGCATGGCGTGGTAGAAGACGTTGTCGTACGGGTGGACGCCGATCTTGGCCGGCATCTCGTAGCGACGACTGCCGTGCTCGACCAGGGCTTGGCGGGTCAGCTCCAGGATGGTGTCCCGCGTCAGGTGCAGGCGTTCGACGTCCTGCCGGGACAGGTAGAGCAGCTCCGAGCCGATCTGCAACCGGCTTGCGACACGCTCTCGGTCGGTGGGGAGGGTCATCTGTGGGTTTCCTTCGGGCTCGATCCTCACCCGGCGGCCACCGGCCGGGGTCCGTACAGCCTCCAGCCACTGGGCCCCCACCGGCATCGGCACCGATCAGGAACCTCCCCGGCGTTGTTCCTCTCCCCGTAGCAAAGCCGGGATGCCGCTGTCGAGGAGGCGCTGCATCTTCAGTCCCAGGTGCAAGGTCAACCGATCACGGCCGTTCTTCAGGTTCCACCCGGTCTTGTTCTCGATCCGGGCCAGCCGGTAGTACAGCGTCGTCCGGTGGATCATCAGCCGCGCCGATGCCGTCGCGGTGTCCCCCGCGGCATCCAGGAACACCTCGGCGGTGTGGGCCAGCGAGTCGGCGCGTCCACCGGTACCGAGATCGGCGATCCGGGGCGGCACGACCGGCTCGGGAGATGCCACGGCGGCGAGCATGAGCGGACCGTATACACCGGTGTCCCGCCAGGAGGAAACCGGTGCCAACTCCGGGAACTCGGCGGCGGCGAAAGCCGCCAGGACGGCTTGGCGCAGGAGATCCGGAGCCTGACCGAGCGAGCCGGTGTTGCTCACACCGACGAAGACGCCATCGCCTCGCGCGTCGCGCCGCCGCACACCTTTCCGGATCGCCTCGGCCAGCCGTGCCGCCGTACGTTCCACCTGGGTCCGGCCGGTGACCAGGACCGCACCGCGATCGCCCGGCGCGGCCGTGAGCGGGCTGATGGCCGGCCCGTCGTGGCCGGCCCGACCGGTGGACTCCGTGATCACGGCCGCGACCGTCTCGGGGTCGGTGGTGGCGTCGGTGGCGATGACCACGATCTCGTCCCGGGCGTCGACGAGCCCTTGGTCGACCAGGTCCTTCGCGGCGCGAGCGGAGTCCTCGCCCCCGCGCAGGAGGTCGGCCACCAGGGTCCGGCGTCGCCTTTCCTCCTCGGCCACCTGGAGCATGCGCTCGCGCATCCGTGCGGAAAGCCGAACCACGCACGCGCCGACCACCTCGTCGAAGCGCTCCGCGCCTTCATCGATCAGCCACAGATAGCCGAGCAGCCGTCCGTGATCACGGATCGGATAGCACCGTCGGGACTCGAGGCCGAGGGTCGGACTGCCGGGTATCGACAGGGGCTTGTCGGAGGTGGAGATGCCGAAGCTGTCGAGGTATTCGGCGACGCGGGCCGGCAGGTGCCGGGACAGCACCACGTCGATACGGAGCCTGTCCTCGTCGCCGTAGTGACGGCTGGACACGATGAGGCTGCCGCGCTGGTCGTCGACGGCGACCGAATGCCGGATCCGCGCGGCGAGCGAGTCGACCAGTTGCTGGATCGCGTCCGTGTAGGGAGGGATCACCGCGGCACCGCCGGCACAACGCTGCGGAGCGATCGCGCCGACCGATCTCGGACCATCACGAAGTCAGCCTCCATTCGGATGAGTTCGACGGTTTCGGACGCCGCGGAATCCAGTGACGCCGAGGAATCGTGGGGCAGCCACCACCACCGGTGGTTGCTGCCGGCGGATGCCATGCGCGGTGCTTCGTGAAGCGGGCACCGGCGTGGGCCGGTTCGGACACGACGAGCCGCTGGTGTGTCGTGTCCGTCCGCAGCGTCGATGACGGCAACTCGACGTCGCGCACTTCCCGTGGTGAGATCCGACCGGCCCTCGCCCCCGACGTGTTCGGCCTCGGCCCGCGCTCCGCTGTGCTCCGTCATCGACCGCGGGTGACGGCACGGTTCGGCGCGGCCCGGCGAACCGTGTCCGACACCCGTGAGAACGCGCCGCGGGCGAGCCGGCGTTCGGCGACGCCCGCGGCGACGGCGAGTCGTCGACCGTCCTGCACCTTGACCGGACCGGCGCCCGGCCCGGGTTGCCCGGCCCGGCTCGCAGGGCTGCCGTGGACAGGGCTGCCGTGGACGGGACTCGGTGGGCAATACAGCTAGGTCCCCGGAGGTGTCGGGGGGGTCGTGTGTGCGAGGGCCCATGCCCGGACGGGGGCGAGGTCGATCGGTGTGACCTCCGGGAACTCGGCCATCTGCGGTTGCGGGAAGCGGTTGTCGATGCCGAGCAGTACCGCGTCGAAGTAGGCGCGGATGAAGGCGTTCACGAGGTCGATCGTGCGTTGCGGTTCGGCCTTTCCGCCGCCGGGCAGGACCGCCGCGCGGTCGTGGGCCGGGATCAGCACGAGATCCGTCAGTTCGAGGTGGGTCACATCGGTCATGAGCAATCGGTGCACGTCCTGTCTCGTGCCGGCGGTGCGAAGGGGCTCGAAGAAGAACTCGTTGGCGTCGATCGCGGTGACGGGCGGGAAGCCCATGGTCTCCAGTTGCACGCGCATGTCGGTCGCGAGGTGGAGCAACGGGACGCGGATGTCGGTGTCGAGCAGGTCGGACAGGAATTGCCCGCCGTCGAGGTTGACCACCGCCTTCACCCGGGGATCCTGTTGCGCCGTCGAGGTGGCCGCCGCGGCGCCGAAGGACATGCCGAACACACCCACTCGGGCGGTATCGCCGGCGTCGGCGAGGTCGGCGGCGGCGCCGGCGACCGTACCCGTCTCGAGCGCGTCGATCACCGCGCGCATGTCGTCGACCCAACGCTGCGACCACGGGCCCACGGTGTGGTCGTCCAGGAACGCCGGCGTCACCTCGAAGCGCGTCGCGACGTCACCTGTGATCTTGTCCCGGTAGTGCGGGTCCGCGACCGTACCGAGGAACGTTTCGTTGAACACATCGTCGTATCTGACCGTGTCGCCGTTGGGATAGCGCACGCCGCACGCCTCTCCCGGGTGCGCGACACTCCACACGACGTATCCGTGGCTCGCGAGGTGTTCCATCAACGGCGTGTTCTGGGACACCCAGCCGACGGCGCCGTGCGAGTACACGAGTGTCGGGAAGCCGCGGCCGGCCGGCTTCGCGTCGGCGAAGCCGTGGGTCCTCACGTCGGTGAGCCGGTCCACCCATTCCTCGGGCGCGCCCGTCGCCTCGGTGAGCCACCGCAGTGACTGCGCCTCGTCGTCCACGAGGTAGGGGCGGCGGGTCCGGCCGTCGGTCTGTGCCGGGTACCAGACGCGAACCATGAGGCGGCGGCCGTTCGCGTCCTGGGGCCGCAGAGTGGGATGTGTCGTGTCCAGGACCTCGCCGTCCCGGACTCCGACGGGGTAGGGCCCCGTGGGCGCGGCGTAGGTGAGCGCGGCCATCAGCAGGCGTCCTTGACGACGCGGCCGCCCTGGATCACCAGTGCCGCCTTGTCGGGTTCGCCGAATACCTCGGGGTGGTCCAGGGGGTCGCTCGCCCATGCGGTGAGGTCGGCGAGCTTGCCGACCTCGATGGTCCCCACCTGGTCGGCGATGCCCAGGATCTCGGCGTTGACGCGGGTGGCTGCCTCCAGCGCGAGCATCGGGTTCTCGATGTCCGAGCGCAGGGTCAACTCGCGGCCGCGGCCGCGCTGGTCGGCGCCGATGAGGTCGGAGCCCAGGCCGATCCTGACGCCGGCGGCCCGGGCGGCCCGCAGTCCGTCGATCTGGCCCTGCAGGACGGGGCCGACCCGGTCGGCGATCCCCGCCGGCAGGCCGGCCCGTGTGGGGTCCTGGAGAAGTGCGTGCATCGTCGCCAGCGTGGGCACCAGAGCCACTCCCTTCGCCGCCATCAGGCCGGCGGTCTCCTCGTCGATCTCGGAACCGTGTTCCACGCAGGCGACACCGGCGTGGATCGCGTTGCGGATGCCGGCGTTGTTGTGCGCGTGCACGGTGACGTACGTGCCGCGAGCCTTCGCCTCGGTCACGGCGACCGCGATCTCCTCGGTGGTGAACTGGGTGTCGCCGAGCTTGTCGTGGGTCGACATGACACCGCCGGTCACGCACAGTTTGAGGAAGTCGGCGCCGCGGCGAAACGTCTCGCGGACGTTCCTGCGCATCTGCTCGGGCCCGTCGGACAGGAGCGATATCGATCGCAACCCGGGGATGTCGTGGTCGTACCAGTCCGCCGTCGGTTCCCACTCGGCGGCGAAGTGCCCGTGGCCGCCGGTCTGGCACTGGACCGGCCCGCACTGCAGAATCCGCGGCCCGCGTACCTTTCCGCCCGACACCACCCGGGCCAGCCCGGCGTCGATGCCTCCGGTGTCTCGTACGGTGGTGAAACCGGCGTCCAGGGTTCGGCCGCAGTTGTCGAACATGTCCGCCGCCAGTTCGGCGACCGACAACTCCCGGCGCAGGCTCGGGTCGATGTCACTGGACAGCCCGAGGTGGACGTGCGCGTCGATCAGCCCCGGCGTGATCGTCAGTCCCCGGGCGTCGAGCGTCCGCGCACCGGCGATCGGCCTGCCCAGCGCCGTGATGCGGTCGCCCTCGACGTGGATCGCCGGCCCGTGGACGGGATCCCTGCCGGTGCCGTCGACGATCCGCGCTCCCACGATCCAGTAGTCAGGCACTCGTTCGCTCCGTCTCCCGGTGCGTCGCGCGGGCGCCCTCGCCGGGCATGTAGCGCTCGAACCAGTCCAACATGCGGGTCATGAAGTCGATCTGCGCGGGGTAGGCCCGCACTCCGTGCCCCTCCTGCGGGTAGATCACCAGCACCGAGGGCACCCCGTGTGCCCGAAGCGCGTGGTGGAACTCCTGTGCCTGGGTCGGCGGGGTGCAGTTGTCCAGGGCGCCGGCGATGTTCAGACACGGCGTGCGCGCCTTCGCGGCGTGCAGCACCGGGCTGCGTGTGTGCACGCGGGATCCGGGCTGCGTGGGGTCGGCGTCGAGGAACCGGTTGCCCCACGCGGCGATGTTGCTGGTGAAGCCCTGGCTGTACCAGTCGGTCACCGGGGAGATGGGCACGGCCGCCGCGAACCGCGGATCCTGGGTGACGAGCCACGACGACATGTAGCCTCCGTAACTCGCCCCGATCAGACCGACCCTGGACCCGTCGACGACGCCGCGTTCGACGAGCGCGTCGATCCCCGACAGGTAGTCCAGGGTGTCGGCGCCGCCCATGTCGCCCACGACCAGGCCCGCGAAGGCCTGTCCGCGACCGCTGCTGCCGCGGGGGTTGGGGTTGAGCACCGCGTATCCCCGCGACACCAGCAGCGGCACCCACGGGTATTTCATCGACCACATGTCGCGGAACTGCCAGATCGGGCCGCCGTGGATGTTCACGACCAAGGGGAAGGGCCCATCGCCTGCCGGCCTGCACAGGATGCCGTCGATCTCCAGGCCGTCGGGGGCGCTCCAGGTCACCGCTTCCGCGGTGCCGGCCACCGACCGCAGGTAGTCGGTGCCCTCGTGGGCGGTGGACGCGAGTACTCGGTCGCCGTCCCTTCCGGACAACACCAGTTGTTGTGGAAGCCGGTAGGACTCCTGGATCGTGCACACGCGGCCGTCGTCGGTGAACGCGCCGTCGGTGTGGAAGGTACTGCCACCGCAGGCGTTCGCGGTGACGAGGACCTCGGACACGCTGCCGTCGCCGACCCGGACGATGCCGGCGACGGAGTCCAACCGGCGCTGCCCGAGGTAGCCGAGTCGCTCGTCGTCGATCCACTCCAGCCGGGTCACGTCGGTGCCGAGAGTGTCGATCCGCCGAACCGCACCGGAGGCCCCGTCGATCAGAAGGAGGTCACCGGCGACCAGCCAGCGGTCGCTGCACACCGCCTCCGCCACCGCCACCCAGCGGCCGGTCGGCGAGCCGGTCGGCAGCCCGAGTTGAACCTTGCTGTCCAACACCCGGTGGACCGCGCCGTCCAGGTCGATCAGGCTCAGGACCGCGCCGTACCAGGAGTCCTCCCAGGGAGCCTCGGAGGTGACGGCCGCGACCCGACCGGGCCCGCACCACCCGGCTTCCCAGCAGTTCAGGCCCTCGGGGGACAGACGTTCGAGAACGCCGGTGGCGGGCGTGTACAGCCACAGGCTGCGCCAGGCCTCGTCGGCGACGTCGGCGTCCACGCGCGGGAACCACGGCGGCGCGTCGTCGATCCCCCTGCGGTTGGTGCCCGATCCCTGTCCGCCGGAGAGTTCGGCGCCGAGACCGGCGACGCCCAGCAGGATGCGCCGACCGTCCGGCGACCAGTGGAGGTATTCCACCGTTCCGGGAACCGCAGGTGCCGCCTCCGCCTCGCCCAGTCGATCGTCCGCCCGCAGGTGCAACTGGTAGACGCCCTTGTCCGCGCGGTCCGACAGGAACGCCAGCGTGCGCCCGTCCGGGGAGAAGCGCCCCGACCGCGCCGAGCCGCCCGGCGCCGACACCTGCCGGAATCGGCCGTCCTCGGCGGTGAACAGGGCGGTTCGCGGTACTCCCGCGAGTTTGTGCAGGACGTCCGCGGTCACCACCGTGCGGGAGCCGTCGCGCGTCACGTGCGGCTCCCGAAGGCTCGACGGCCGGCCGAAACCGGGCCTGTGCAGCGCATGCAGGTGGTCCAGCACCCTCTCGTACCGCATGGAGGCGCTCCGCTCTTCCAACAATGACTTTTCCCTTCACGTGATGTCCACGCAGCCCGTCTCCCCGCCACTTCGTCGAACAGGGGGCGGGTGGCCGCGACGACACGCGGCACGGGGCGTTCGTTGTCGCCTGCGGCCCGAACAGAGGTCGGACGATCGCCGTCTCGGCCTGTCGGCGTTTCGCGTTGACATTTGCTACCGTACATGTACGGTACTCGTACGGCTAGCGGCCTCAAGGGGTCGGCGGGGCAAACCTCAGGAGCGACACCATGGACGACAGCCCTTCGAAACCCACCGCTCCGCGCAAACGCGCCCCTCGCGGAAGCCTCGACCGGGCGCGGGTGGTCGCCGCCGCCACCTCGATCATGGACTCGGACGGCATCGAGGCGATCACGATGCGGCGCATCGCCGACGAACTCGACGTGCGCCCGATGTCGCTGTACACCCACTTCCGGAGCAAGGACGAAGTCCTCGCCGCGGTCTACGACAACGCGATCGCCGCGGTACAGGTGCCGGCGGTGGAGGAAGGCATCGAGGGCATCCGCACGCTGCTGCGGTCGTACTTCCGACTGATGGTCGAGCACGCCGAAGTCGCCCGCATCCATCTCGCCGTCAACGCCTCCGGCCCCAGCGACCTACGGATCAGCGAGACGCTCTACGCCGTCCTGCTGACCCACGGCATGGGCGTCCGCGACGCGGTGGGAATGGTCGCGACCCTGATCCGCTTCACGATCGGCGCCGCCACCTTGTATCCGACACGCAAGCCGGCGGACGAGGACCCGGAGGCGTGGTCGAAGACACAGCGCAGCATGCAAGCCCTCCCCGCCCGGGAGTATCCGACGCTGCACGCCTTGGGGCTGGGACTTCCCGCCTTCACCCAGGAGGAGCTCTTCGAGCACGGGCTCGATCTCATCCTTCGACAGATCCCGTCCCCGTAGGCGGATCCGGCGAAGTCTCCCTGGGCTTTCAGCACATCACTGCTTGAAAGGGATACATCGTGGACACGTTCACGACCGCCGACTACCGCCGCGCCGAGCAACTGCTGCCGCACAACGCGGCGCGCCTCGTTCCGGGCGCGAAGATCCGCCCGAACTGGGAGGACGGCACCGACAGGTTCTGGTACCGCGTCGACACCGCACAGGGCCGCCGATTCGTACTGGTCGACCCCGCCGTCGGCCGTCGCGAAGCCGCATTCGACCACGACCGCCTGGCCGCCGCCCTGTCGTCGGCCTCCGGCACGGCGGTGGATGGAACACACCTTCCGTTCACCTCGATCAGCCGCAGCGGCGACACCGTCGAATTCACCGCGTTCGACGCCCGATGGCGGTACGCACCCGACGACGACCGATGCACCCGGATCGACCCGCCCGAGCAGACCGCCCCGCACGAGCGGCCCTCACCCGACGGCACATGGGTCGCGTTCGTACGCGACCACAACGTCTGGGTGCGCTCGACCGACCGCTCCCACGAGTTCGCCCTCACCGGCGACGGCGAGAAGGACTTCGACTACGGATCGAACATCGACGTGGCGGTGTCGCGGATCATGCTCCGCAACGCGGGCGTCACCCCGCCCCCGATGCTGGCCTGGTCACCCGACTCACGCCGACTCGTCACCCACCGGATCGACCAACGGCACCTGCGCGAACAGGTGTTGGTCGAGTCGACCCCCCGCGACGGCGGGCCGCCGGTGGCGCACTCCCTCCGCTACGCCATGCCGCAGGACGAACAGCACGCCCGCATGCAATTCGTCGTCCTGGACGTGACGCGCCGTACGGCGGTGTGGGAGGCGACCGGCCCGTCGCACATCGGCCACCTGTCCCCGTTCGCGCGCGGCTGGGTCCGGTGGTCCCACGACGGAGCGTCCCTGCATTTCCTGCGACAGCCCCGCTACGCCCGCTCGCTCGGGCTGTACCGCCTCGATCCCGACACGGGCGCCGTCGACCTCCTCGTGGACGAGCACGGCACCACCCGAGTGGAACCGGCACAACCGATCTTCGACCGACCGATGGTCCGAGTGCTGAGCACCGGTGAGGTCCTGTGGTACTCCCAACGTGACGGCTGGGGACACCTGTACCTCTACCCCGCACCCCCGCGGCCGCCGGGCCCCGCCTCGACCGACGAGCGAGAGTCGACCCGGGTCACGACGGGGGCTTGGGCGGTCCGCAGCATCCTCCACGTCGACGAGGAGGACCGCACCGTCCTGTTCCTCGCCTCCGGGCTGGTGCCCGGTGAGCCCTACGCCCGGCAACTGTGCGCCGTCGGACTCGACGGCACCGGATTCACCAATCACAGCGACGACGCGTTCGATCACGAGGTCGTCGTCGCCCCGTCCGGCACCCACCTCCTCGACACGGCCTCCGCCGTGGACACACCACCGCGGACCGTCGTGCGCGATGCCGCCGGCGCGACCGTGGTCGAACTCGAGCGACCCGACACCGCGTTGCTGGTCGCCGCGGGCTGGACGCCACCGGAGCGGTTCAGCGTCAAGGGCGCCGACGGGGTCACCGACATCCACGGCACGCTCTGGCGCCCACACGGTTTCGATCCGTCGCGGCGGTATCCGCTGGTCGATTCGGCCTACCCGGGTCCTCAGATCATGCGTGCCACTGCGGGCTTCGCCAACCCCCACTTCGTGTCGCCGGAAACGCTCGCCGCCCTGGGATTCGCCGTCGTCACGGTGGACGGACGCGGCACCCCCGGTCGCAGCAAGGCCTTCCACGACGCCTCCTACGGCAACCTCGGCAACGCCGGCTTCCTCGAAGACCACGTCGCCGCGATCCACCAACTGGCCGACCGCCACCGCTGGATCGACCTCGACCGGGTGGGCATCGCCGGCGCGTCCGGCGGCGGCTTCGCCACCGTGCGGGCCATGCTCACCCACCCCGACCTGTACAAGGTCGGTGTCGCCCTGTGCGGCAACCACGACATCCGCCACTACCTGGCCCTGTGGGCGGACACCTACCTCGGCGAAGGCACCGAGGAGCAATGGGCCGACGTCGCCAATCCGCGCCTGGCCGCCAACCTGGCCGGGAAGCTGCTGCTCGTCCACGGCGAACTCGACGACAACGTCCTGCCGTACCAGACCCTCAACCTCGTCGACGCCCTGATCGACGCCGACAAGGACTTCGACCTGCTCGTCGTCCCCGGCGTCGAACACAACTTCATGGGCCGCGATCACTACGTCACGCGCCGGATGTGGGACCACCTCGTCCGACACCTGCTCGGGACGCAACCACCCTCGGGATACGCGCTGCGGCCCTTCCCCGCCGGCGCCGAACACCTCGCCGAACTACTCGGATAGGCCCACTCGCGAATCCCCCGACCGGGATCGGGAGTCGCCTCCTCCCGTACGGGCGCCGGGCCGCACCGCGGCCTCGACCACCTTCACCGGCTCGATCATCGAGCCGGTCTCCGGGCACCCCATCCGCGACCGGACGCGCTCGTGCGACGACAGCGGCCGAACGCTTCCAGCGCGATCTGCGGCTGCGCCGAGCCCGCGCCACGCACCCCACCACCACCGACCAACCGCCGTGATCCCCGATCAGGAGAATCGTCATGAACGCTGAAGTCGGATCCATACACAAGGCAAGACCGGGCGCCACGCCCTTCATCCTCACCGTGGTGCTGTCCGTCTACACCGCGCTGGAAGCGATGCTGATCCCGGCCCTGCCGCAAATCCGGGCCGATCTCGACGCCTCGCCCCAGGCGGTCACCTGGGCCTTCACCGGCCTGCTGCTCGTCGGCGCCGTCGCGACCCCGGTGATCGGCCGCCTGTGCGACATCGCCGACAAACGCCGGGTCCTCATCGCCGTCGTCGCCGTCGTGCTCGTCGGCATCGTCGTGTCCGCGACGGCGAACTCGGTGGGACAACTGATCGCGGGGCAGATGATCCAGGGCGTCGGAGCCGGACTGCAACCCCTCGCCATCGGCCTGCTCAACGACACCCAACCCGCGCACCGACTCAAGCCCGCCATCGGCCTGATCGTCGGCGCGACGGCACTGGCCGCCGCGTTCGGCCTCCTGGCCTCCGGCTGGATCATCAGCGCGCTGTCGTTCACCTGGCTGTTCTGGATCCCGCTGACCGTCATGTTCGTCGCACTCGTCGCCGTCTGTCAGATCGTGCCCGAGTGCCCGGCCGCGGGCAGCGGATCGATCGACTGGCTCGGCGCCGTCCTCCTGGGCTCCGGACTGGTCGCCCTGCTGCTGGGCCTGACGGTCGCACCCGAACACGGCTGGACCTCCGCGCCGTTCCTCGTCCGCGTCGCGATCGCGGCCGTGCTGCTCGGCCTGTTCGTACCCACCGAACTCCGCACGACACACCCGTTGATCGACCTGCGCGGACTCCGGAACCGACCGGTCGTCCTGACCTGCGTGGTGGCGTTCGTCGTCGGGTTCGGCACATTCGCCCTGTACGTCGTGGTGCCCAGCCTGGCCAGTCTCCCCACGAGCACCGGATACGGACTCGGAGCCGACACCGCCACCGTCGGGCTACTGCTCCTGCCCCTCGGGATATTCGCTCTGGCGAGTTCTCCGCTCACCCCCCACGCGGAGCGTATCCTCGGCACCCGCGGCGTGATGGCCCTGAGCACCGCACTCATCGTCGGCTCCAGCCTGCTGCTGCTCCTCGCCCACGGCAACGCCGCGGCCCTCTACCTCGCCAGTGCCGTGTGCGGTATCGGGATCGGCCTCAGCACGACCCAGTCGATGAACATCGTGGTCAGCGTCGTCCCCGCCGACCGCACTGCGAGCGTGGCCGGCACCGCGTTCGTCCTGCGCAGCATCGGCGCCACCCTCGGTGGCCAGATCGGCGCCAGTGTGCTCGCGTCCGATCCCGTACCCGGCACACCGATACCGAGCTGGGACGCCTACACGACCACCTTCGTGATCAGCGCGGCGGTCGGCATGATCGCGCTCGCCCTCAGCGTCGCGCTGCCCCGACGTCTGCCTGCCCCGGCCCTTGCGTGACCCCCGAACTCGTCACCCCACTCCCGACAGCACCGGCTCCCAGTCGCACGGCACCCGAAGGCCGGGGAACCCGCAGCCGTCGGCCGCGTAGGTGACCAGGCCGGCTCGAGGCTGCCACTCGTGGCCCGGACCAACCGTGACGGATGCCTGCCGAGGCGGGGATTCCCTCCAGGCCCCGGAGTCGGGGGGAATCCCCAACGTGATGCCGTCGAGTCGGCTCCTCACGCCGCAGTCGGACCGGCTTCCGGATCGCGTGTCCATTCCTTGTGCGCTTCGCGTCGATACGTGCTAACGTACTTGTACGGTAGCAATACCGTACAAGTACGGGACGGTGGCCTCGCATGGTCGCCGGGGCGAATCCCAGGAGCGACACCATGGACTTCGAACCCACCGCTCCGCGGAAACGATCACCACGCGGAACCCTCGACCGGGCGCAGGCGGTCGCCACCGCAGCGACGGTCCCGAATTCGGACACCGACACCGCCCGCGGTATCGGAACCTGCCTCGGCCCGGCCTGGTCAACGCACACCGTGCTCGACCCGGGACCCGGCAAGCGCACCGCGAACGTGCCCGGCACCTCCCGCACCGCATGGCCGGTGAGCACGCTCGCCCCCGGCGCCGCGCCCCCCATACGCCTCCCCGTCCCGACGCCGGCACGACCCGGGGATCGGTCACCGACACGTTCGGACCGCACTTCAAGGAATCGTCATGAACACCCCGGTCGATGACATGCACCCCGTCTACCAGGTCGACGTTCCCATCCGTGATCCCAGGACGGACGCACGCGGCATCCACGTGCTCACCGGAAACGCCGCCACGGCCGAGGACGCCCTGACCACGGCCCACCACGTCTACGCCCAGGCCGTCCACCACCACACCACTGGCACCCTCCCCTCCCGGCGCCCCGACGGCTGGGGCGTCCGCGGCCTGCGCCCGGATTGGGAACCCGACTGGTCCGGGGCGACCTGCCACCCCTGGACCGGGACCCTGGAGACGATGGCATTGTTCAACCCCATCCACTGACTGCCCCGGCGCAGCGGAGGGAAGCTCGTCGGACTCCTCCCGGGGTCCCGGTAGTACTCGTCGAAAAAACATCGAAGTAGCCCCTGACCTGGGCGGCGAGGCCAGGGCCACACCCTTCGCGCCACCGCCCCGTCGAGGCGCAATGGTCGACGCCGCCCGTGGCCCTCGCCCCGGGTCACGCCCCGGTCGGGGTCGGCCCGGCGATTGCCGGCCGCGCGCCCGGGTTTCGCGCCCGAGGGCGTCTGCGCCGCGCTCGGGGGCTGACCTGATCGGCGCCATGGGCGGTGGTCGGGGAGCGCGTGCTCCCACGCAGGACGGCGCCTGCGCGGGCCGCCGATGCGGCGTGATCGGGTGCTCGACGCACTCGGCGACCGGACGGGTCAGCGTTTGCGTGCCACCAGGCCGTAGCAGCCGATGTCTGCCGGGTCGAGGAGTTCGGCGCCGGGTTCCGGGTGCCAGTGGGAGACGATTTCGACGCCGGGGTCGAGGAGTTCCCAACCTTCGGGGACGAGCGCTTCGACCTCGGCGCGGCTGCGCAACTGCATCGAAATGCCCGACTTTCGGTATACGGTGGCGCCGCCGCCGGTGCCGACCGGGTCGAAGTCGCCGGTCAGATGCGAGAGCACCAGGTGGCTGCCGGAAGGCAGTCGGTGGGTCAGCCGGTGCAGCATCTCCGTGGGTTTCTCGTCGTCCGGGACGAAGTGCAAAATCGCGAGCAGCATGACGGCCAGGGGCCGTTCCAGGTCCAGGGACCCGGTGAGCGCGGGGTGGTCCAGGATCGCGTCCGGTTCGCGCACATCGGCGTCGATGTACGCGGTCTTCCCGTCGGCATGGCTGCTCAGCAGCGCACGGGCGTGCGCCAGCACGATGGGGTCGTTGTCGACGTACACCACCCGGGATTCCGGCGCGATCTTCTGGGCCGCGTCGTGTGTGTTGCGACCCTCGACGGGGATGCCGGTGCCGAGATCGAGGAACTGCCGTATCCCGAGCCGGGCCAGGTGGTCGACCGCCCGCAGCAGGAACGCCCGGTTCGCCCGCGCCGCGGTGCGCGCGTAGGGGACGGCGAGCAGTGTCTGTTCGCCGGCTTCCCGGTCGGGCGCGAAGTTCGTCTTGCCGCCCAGGAAGTAGTCGTAGATGCGCGCCGAGTGCGGCCTGGTGGTGTCGATCTCCGGCGGAGTCCAGCCCGCGATCAGGGCCTCCTGCTCGGGCGAACGCTCAAAGCCGGAGTCCATCGGATCGTTGCCCCCATCTCGAACTGCACCAGTGGGCGGGCCTGTTGCACCGGTCCCTTGATCGAATCATGCAACGCCATGCTACTCGGCCGTCGCCGCGCCTCGGAACGCCCCCCACCTGGCCTTCACCTCTCCGGCCGACCTCCGACGCAAGGCCGAAAGCCGGCCCGGGAGGTGCGCCACGGCGGACGCGGCACCACCGACTCGCGCCCCTCGCCCCGGCGTTGAGCACAATGGCATCGCCAATAACACGCAACCCACAGGTTGCACTTGACATGCCGACGTGCAATCATCGGGTTGCGCCTGAAACGACAACGAGGAGTCCCGATGAGTGCAGACCGGATCGAACGCGAGACGTTGATCGCGGCTTCCCTGGAGCGGGTATGGTCGCTGGTGGCCGTCCCCGGGTTCTGGGTGGCCGACGAGGGGAGCGTGGCAGGCACCGTGGCCGAGGAGGGCATGTCGCTGCTCGCGAAGAATTCCGAAGTGGGTGAGGTCTCGGTGCGTGTGGAGAAGGTCGAGCCGCCGACGTACGTGGCCTATCGCTGGGCCAGTGCGTTCCCCGGGGAGGAACTGCGTGCGGACAACAGCACCCTGGTGGAATTCACGCTGAGCCGGGAAGGCGACAAGACACTTCTGCGCGTGGTCGAGAGCGGGTTCGCCGCACTGGGCCTGTCCGAGGACCGGCGCGACCACACGCTGCGGTCCAACTCCCACGGCTGGCCCCGGGTGTTCGACGCGGTCAAGGGCCGCGCCGAACAGGTCGGGTGAGCGCCGAGGGGGGTCGCGGCCCCGCCGAGGGCGTCGACAACGTCCTGACCGCGCTCGCCGACCCGACGCGACGTCGACTCCTCGACGTACTCGCCGCACAGGGCGACGCAACCGCGACCACGCTCGCCGACGGGCTGCCCATCTCGCGCCAGGCGGTGGTCAAACACCTCGCCGTCCTGGATGCCGCCGGACTGGTCTCCGGCGCCCGCGTCGGGCGGGAAGTGCGGTACGTGGTGCGGCCCGCCGCCCTGGACACGACGGCCCGCTGGATGTCCACGCTCGCCGCCGACTGGGATCGACGCCTGGCCACGATCAAGCGCCTCGCCGAGGCAGCCGAGCGCGAAGAGAGCTAGCCACCAGGAAATACGGATACGACCCCTGCCCGGCCACCCGCCCGTCTTGGCGCGCGCGGCTTCGAGGGCGGGTCCGGAAAAGGCACTCATGGCACACCCCCTGCTGCGGGGTGTCCTGAGCGTGCCGTGAAGACGAGCGCAGCGCAGACCCGGCGTGACGCCGGGCGGGCTCCGCCGGCCGCCGCCACCGCACACCACCACACACCGCAACCCCGCGCGTCGGCACGGGACCGGCGCAACGCCTCGTCGCCTCGATGCCTGAACGCCTGGACGCCTGGACGCCTGAACGCCTTGCGGGAATCCCCCGCCGGCCGCCGGGTCCACTTCGATTCGCCGGTACCCATCGACCGGGGCCGACTCAGGCAACTCCCGTACGTCTTCCGGGACTTCACACCATCCCCAGGACTACGCCGCCTTGGATCGATCGCCCGGCCGCCCGCCCGATGCCGTGCCGCCGGTCACCCCTACCGGATTCTCGAGAAAGGCAACCGTCCCGTGACCACCACCGCGACTTCCCCGCCCCGCTTCACCGGACGACAGCGACTGATCCTGCTGGTCCTGCTCGGTGCCGGGTTCATGTTGTCCGCCGACTTCTCCATCCTGAACGTCGCACTGCCGGAAGTGGGCGAGGGCGTCGGACTGGAGCCACCCGCCCTGCCCTGGATCGCCTCCGCCTATGCCCTGCCCGCAGCGGGCTTCACGCTCCTGTTCGGCCGGTTGGCCGACCTGTTCGGCCGCCGCCTGCTCTTTCTCACCGGCATCGTCCTGCTGGCCGTGGCCTCGCTGCTCGGCGGGTTCGCCACCACTCCCGAGATGCTCCTGTCCGCCCGCGCCCTTCAGGGCCTGTCCACCGCCCTGTCCGTCCCGGCCTCGCTGTCCCTGCTCACCACCACGTTCCACGAGGGCGCGATGCGCGATCGCATCCTGGGCCTGAACGGCGCGCTGCTCTCCGGCGGCTTCACCGTCGGCGCGCTCCTCGGCGGCTCGCTGGTGAGCCTGCTGAGCTGGCGTACGGCGTTCTTCATCAACGTGCCCGTGGCCGTACTCATCCTCGTCCTCACGCCGCTTCTGATCAGCGAGAGCAAGGTGCCCGAACGGGTCGAGCCCGACCTGCCCGGCGCGATCACCGTGACCGGCGGCCTGCTGGCCGTCGTCTACGCCGTCATCGAGCAGAACATCCCGGCCGCTGTCGTCGGCATCGTGCTGCTGGCCGCGTTCTGGCTGATCGAACTGCGCGCCGCCGCACCGCTCGTCCCGCTCCGCATCCTCAGGCGACCGACCGTCATGTGGGGAAACTACGCCGGTCTCGTGGTGTTCACGATGGAGACGGCGATGATCTTCCTGATGACGCTGTACCTCCAGCACATCCTCGAATTCAACCCGCTCGCCACCGGCCTGATCTTCGGCGTTCCGGGATTGGCGGCGGTACTGGCGGGCCCGACCGCCGGTCGTCTCATCGGCCGCCACGGCTACCGCAAGGTGCTGCCCATCGGCCTGACCGTCCAGGGCCTCGCCACGGTCCCGCTCATCTTCGTCGGCTCCGACCGCATCGGGCTGGCCCTGCTGATCCCCGCGCTGTTCGTCGGCTTCTTCGGACACGTGACGGCCATCGTGGCGTACACGGTCACGGCCACCTCCGGCCTGCCCAATGAGGAACAGGGCCTGGCGACCGGTCTCACCACGATGACCCAGAACATCGCCATCACGATCGGCATCCCGATCCTGAGCGCGATCGCCGCCACGCAGGACGCGGAACCGGCCGGGATCCGGCTGGCCCTGATCGTGAACGTGGTCGTCACGTTCGTCAGTGTCGTCCTCATCCGGATCGGTCTGCGACCGCGCGCGGAGGAGAACATCGGCGCGCCTGCCGTGCCGGCGACGCACGAGGTCTGAGGCCCGTTTCCCGACGAAGGCCCGACCGCGTGCACCACAACGGCCGTCCGGCTCCGGTGCCCGTTCGTCGCGGCCTCCCCCGCTCCGGAATGAGGCGAACGCCCCGACACTGTCGGGGCGTTCGCCTCACTTGGCCAACCCGGTGACTCGCGCTGCCCGTGGTGAGTGGTGCCCCACCAACATCGCCCGCCCCACCACCGGGAAGCCAGGAAACAGCGATCAAACCACTCGGTCGTGTAACGGCATCGCCGCCTGTGGGCGCGCGGTCTCGCGAGCGAGATCGCGTGCAACCGACCCCACACGCCGGCCCGACGAACGCGCAGGTGCCCGGTCGGCGCGGCGGCGTGCCGGCGGCCACCCCGATAGGGCCTGCGGCGACGGACGGTCTCGCCGATCCGGGGCGGACGCTCAGCCGCAGCAGCCGGTTTCGGCCGGTCGCGGGTCGAGCGGGGCCCGGGTCGGGGCGGGCGTGGGGACGCCGCTGTCGGTGGCGGGCAGGCAGCAGGCCGAGCCCTCGTCCTTGGCCAACTTGTCGGCCTCGCCCTTGACGACGTATACCTCCCACGGCTCCCCGCCGGGGCCGTGCACCCAGGTCTTGTCCTGGATCGCGTAGCAACACGCGGTGTCGTTCTCCTCCAGGGTGGCCAGGCCCGCCTCGGCGAGCCGGGCGGTCGCGGCGGTGACCTGCTCGGTGGTCTCCACCTCGACCCCGAGGTGGTCCAGCACCGTCGGCTCGCCCTCCGTGCCCTGGATCAGGACGAGCTTGAGCGGCGGCTCGGCGATGGCGAAGTTGGCGTAGCCGTCGCGGAGCTTGGCCGGTTCGGCACCGAAAAGCTTGCTGTAGAAGGCGATCGAGGCGTCGAGGTCGGCGACGCGCAGGGCAAGTTGGACGCGGGACATGACGGAGACCTCCGGGTCGAAGCGGCTGTATTGACATCTGTCGATATCAAAACCTTGCCATCGGCATCGACGACTGTCAATATCGACACATGTCGAATCCGAAGGTGCTTCCGCTCCTGGCAACAGCGGCCGACGCAGAGGTCGTGCCGTGCTGCGCGCCGCTGTCGCGCGAGCCACTGGCGGTCGCGGACTCCGAGCGCATCGCGGCGATGTTCAAGGCACTCGGCGATCCGGTGCGCCTGCGGCTGTTCTCGCTGATCGCCTCGCATGAGGGCGGCGAGGCGTGCGTGTGCGACATCCAGGACGTCGGGGTCTCCCAGCCGACCGTGTCGCACCACCTGAAGAAGCTCCGCGACGCCGGGTTGGTGACCTCCGAGCGGCGGGGCACGTGGGTGTACTACCGGGTCGCCCCACCTGTGGTGGCCGCCCTCGCGGGAGTGCTGGACCTGTCCTCGTGAACGGCAGTCCCACCCGGGACGCCGAAGCGGCGGTGGACGCACAGCCCGGGCCGGGCGCCACCCCGCCACCGGTACGGCCCGCCCTACGCGCGGCCGCGGAGCCGGTCGGTACGGCCGCACCGGTCGTGGTCGGCGCCGGCATCCAGGCGACCGAGCCGACCGACGACGTCGGCGTGCGGCTGCTCGCGAACACGATCGCGACCGTGTTCGGCCGCGGCGCCGACCGCTCCGCCCGGCCCCGGGAAGGGAATCCGAGGGCCGACAAGCCCTTTGTCCTCTCACCCGCGCCCACAACGCGGGCCGCTCACCCACGGCCGCGGGCCTCCTGATCGACATCGCCGACCGGCTCCCCGAGCTCCTCCCCGACGACGCCTGACGGGTATCGCGGTATCGCGTACGGGAGGTCCGGACCGGGTGTCCGACGGCGATGAGTTTCGCCGCGGCTTCAAGTCTTCATCCTCGACACCCGATCACAAGATCACCCGCATTCGAGGAGAGCATCATGACCGCCACCTACACCTTCGACGTCTTCTCCAGCCTCGACGGCTTCGGCGGCGCCGGCGGCGACTGGGCCGGCTACTGGGGCAAGCAGGGCCCGGATTTCCTCGAACACCGCCTCGCCCAGTACCGCGCGGAGCAGCGGATGGTCTTCGGGGCCAACACGTTCCGGGCCTTCGTACGCATGCTCGCCGTCGGCACGGAGGGGTCCGAGGTGCGCGACCCGTGGGTCACCCGGATGACGCATGCGCCGGCAACGGTGGTGTCGACCACCCTGGAGGGTCCCCTCGACTGGCCGGATGCGACCGTCGTGAGCGGCGACGCCGTCGATGTCGTCGCCCGGCTCAAGGAGGAGTCCGACGTGCCGTTGCGCTCGCACGGCAGCCTGTCGATGAACCGGGCGCTGATGGCCGCCGGTCTGGTCGACCGCGTCCAGGTGACGATCTTCCCGGTGATCACCGGCCGGACCGGACTGGACCCGATCTTCCGCGGCGCCGCCGACTTCGACCTCGATCTGATCGAGCACCGGACCCTCGACGGCAACATCCAGGAACTCGTCTACCGACCCACCCTGCACGGCTGAGAGGCAATGGCGTCGGGCGTGCCGTCGGTGACCGTCCCCGGCGGCGCGGACATCCCTTGCATCGTCGGCCCGGCGGTCGCCTCGGTGCTCTCCTGCGGGTGGGCGCGCCACAGCACGAATCCGCCCGTCCGGACCATTCGCCCCGCCGAGCCACGGGCCGGCGCCGCCGCCCGGAGGGTGGGGTGGCCCGAGGTCACCGCAGCGGCCCGGCTCGGTCGCCGAGGCCGGTCGCGGCCCGGGCGACCAGCTTCCCCACGCGTGTGCAGCCGGCTTCGTCGAGGCGGCCGGACGGGGCACTGACGATCAGTGCGGCGATCGGTCGGCCGGTCGCGTCGAGGACCGCCGCCCCGACGCTGGCGACGCCCGCGTCCACCGCCCCCAGGCTGAGCGACCAGCCGCGGTCGCGGGTGCCGGTCAACTCCCGCCGGAAGACCTCGTCGTGCGGATCGATGCCGGACAGATCCCACTCGTCGGGAGGTGTGGCCGCGCACATCGCGAGCCCGGCCGCACTGGTGGCCGCCGGGAACACCAGCCCGATCCGCGGGACGGTGCGCACCAGTTGCCGACTCTCCGCGACATCGACCGCGACGATGCGCCCGGCGTCGGGCACCGCGAGGATCACCGTCTCGCCGGTCGCCTCGCGCAGGTCCGCCAACACGGGGCGCGCGCGGGTCAGCAGATCGTCCCGGCGCCGCGCCTGAGCCGCCAGGACCAGCGGGCGGGTGGTCAACTTCCATCGGGTCGACGGTTCGGTGGTGGGCCGCAGCCAGCCACCCGCGTGCAGCGTGACCAGGATCCGCTGCAGGGCGCTCTTGTCCACCCCGGTGATCCGAGCCAGCTCCGCGACCCCGACCGGCTCGTGCTCGGCGATGACGTCGAGCACCTCCAGGGCGCGCGCAAGGCTTTGCAGGGGCTTGACGGCCATCGGGCTCCCTCCGATACATTGCGGATCACTCTACAATACGGCATGTCACATAGCAACACACGAGCTGGGAGCCGTCGTGACGACCCTCGACCCGGAGCTGTTCCTCCCCGATCCCGAACCCGCCGACTTGCGCTACACCGTCATCTCGGTCGACGATCACGTCGTCGAGCCGCCGCACCTGTTCGACACCCACCTGCCCGCCTCGCTGCGCGCCCGCGGCCCGCGCATCGTCGAGGACCCGAACGGTGCGCAGGTCTGGGAGTTCGAGGGCGCGCGCTACTCGCAGGTCGGCATGAACGCCGTCGCCGGCCGTCGACCCGAGAGCGTCAAACTGGAACCGGCCCGCTTCGACGCGATGCGTCCGGGTTGCCACGACGTGCACGCCCGGGTCCGGGACATGGACCTCGGCGGCATCTGGGCCATGCTCAACTTCCCGTCCCAGATCACCGGGTTCTGCGGCCGGGTGTTCGCGCACGCCCGGGACACCGAGGTCGGCAAGGCGTGTGTGCGGGCGTGGAACGACTGGCTCTACGAGGAGTGGTATCGCGCCTACCCCGAGCGGATCATCCCGGGCGGGATCACCTACCTCGCCGATCCGGCCGAGGCCGTGGCCGAGATCGAGCGCAACGCGGCCCGCGGCTTCACCTCGGTGACCTTTCCCGAGCGCCCGCACGCGATCGGCCTTCCGTCGTTGTGGGATCGCGGCCACTGGGACCCCATCATCCGCGCGTGCGAGGAAACCGACACCGTCGTCTCGCTGCACGTCGGCAGCTCGGGCCTGCACCCCATCCCGCCCGGCGGCCCCGCGCTGCAACTGGGCGCGACGATGTTCGGCCAACTGTCGCTGGGCGCGTGCAGCGAATGGTTGTGGTCCGGCTACCCGGTCCGGCACCCGAACCTGAAGATCGCCATGAGCGAGGGCGGCATCGGCTGGGTGCCGATGCTCGTCGACCGGCTCGACAACATCGTCGACCGTTCCGGCTACGGCCTGGGCTGGGACGAGCGCCCCGCCGACGTGCTGCGCCGCAATTTCTGGTTCTGCACCCTCGACGACCCCTCCACGATCGCGCTGCGGCACGTCATCGGCGTCGACCACATCATGCTCGAAACCGACTACCCACACGGCGACGGCACCTGGCCGCACACCCAGGACGTCATCGCGCGGCACTGGGGCGACATCCCCGCGCACGAACTGCGGATGATGTGCAGCGAGAACGCCGCCAAGCTCTACCGACACCCGCTGCCGGACGTCGTCCTGCCGCTCGACGCGTGAGCCCCGCGGCCTCGGCCGCACGCCGGATCCCGCCTCGCCCCCGCTCCGCGAAAGGCTTTTCATGGCATTCACCCCGACGCCCGGCCGGCTCGTCCCCGACCTCACCCCCGCGCAGGAGATCGTGCTGCTGGCGCGCACGCTCTGGCGCGAGGGCTACGACGACCACCTCGCCGGACACATCACCTACAACCTCGGCGACGGAACACTGCTGTGCAACCCCTGGTTGCTGGCCTGGAACGAGATCCGCCCGCGCGACATCATCCGGATCGACCTGGCCGGCAACCTCGTCGACGGCGATTGGCCGGTGCCACTCGGCATACCGCTGCACCTCGAACTCCACCAGGTCCGCCCGGACATCCAGGTCGCGATGCACAACCACCCGCGGTTCGGCACGGTGTGGGCCGACATGGGCGAGATACCGCCCGCGTACGACCAGAGTTCGTCCCTCGGCGGCGGGGACCTGACGCTCGTCGACGAGTACGACGGCGCGGTCAACGATGCCGAGGCCGCGCGCAAGGTGATCGCGGCAATGGGCGACGCCGACCTCGCGCTGCTCGCCGGGCACGGGGTGTTCGTCGTCGGCGTCTCCACCCGGGCCGTCCACCAGCGTGCGGTCGCCCTCGAAATCCGTTGCCGCAACGCCTGGCTGGTCCGGGCCGCCGACGGCCGCCGCACCAGTCCCCTGCCCGCGCACTGGCTGGAGCGCAGCCGCCGCAGCGACGGCAACGGCTTCGTCGGCTACTGGGAGTCCTCGGTGCGGGCGGAACTGCGCGCCGCTCCGGATCTGTTGACGGAACCGTCGACGGAACCCGGGGAGGCCGACCTACGGACCTCGCCATAGGGGGAAACGGAGACAGGGAAGGACAAAGCCCCGGACGCCTTGGCGTCCGGGGCTTTTCCTAAGGTATATTGGATGATTCTGAATACCGGTGATCACACAGTATTCAGAAAGATTATGAAGGCATAGTAGCCGTCCGGGAGATGAATTGTCAAACGCCGAATTGCGACACGAACAGGAATTCATCGACGTCCTGTACGCGCGCCTCGCGGACCTGCGTGACCAGGCCGAGGCCGCCGTAACGGACGTGCTCGGGCGCGAGCACGACGGCACCCGGCAGGCACGCGTCGAACGGGACATCGCGGTCTTCGAACAGTCGAGCCTGCGCGCGGCATTCGACGCCGGCGCGAACGGCCTGTGTTTCGGGCGTTTGTTGTTCCGTGACGGTGCCGACCACCACATCGGCAGGATCGGTATTCGCCGCGACGACGCCGAGCACACCCCGCTGGTCATCGACTGGCGCGCCGACGTCGCCCGGCCGTTCTACCTCGCGACCGGACACACCCCGATGGGTCTGCGCCGCCGACGGCACATCACCACCTCCGGGCAGCGGGTCGCCGCGCTGCACGACGAGATCCTCGACCTCACCGATGCCACTCGCACCGGCTTCGAGGGTTCGGACGCCGACGCGGTGCTGCTCGCCTCGCTCGACGCCGCCCGCACCGGGCGCATGCACGACATCGTGCAGACCATCCAGGCCGAGCAGGACCGGATCATCCGGGCGCCGCACCAGGGCGTCCTGGTGGTCGAGGGCGGCCCGGGCACCGGCAAGACGGTCGTCGCCCTGCACCGCGCGGCGTACCTGCTGTACGCGAACCGCGAGCAGTTGACCCGTCGCGTGGTGCTCGTGGTCGGCCCCAACCCGGCCTTCCTCGGCTACATCGAGGACGTGCTGCCGTCGCTCGGCGAGACGGGGGTGCAGTTCGCCACGCCGGGCGAGCTGTTCCCGGGCGTCACCGCGACCGCCGTCGACACCCCGGAGGCCGCCGAGGTCAAGGGCCGCGCCGCGATGGCCGAGGTGCTCGCCCGCTTCGTGGCCGACCGACAGACGGTGCCCGAGACGCCGTTGCTCATCGGGCACGACGACGGCGATCTGTTCCTGGACGCGGAGATCGCCCGGGCCGCCCGGAGCAGGGCGCGCGCAACCCGGCTGCCGCACAACCTCGCCCGCCCGGCGTTCGCGGCGCGCGTGATCGACGGTCTCACCGAGCAGTTGGTCGCCGTACTGGGCGCGGACCCGTTCGGCGGGCCGAACTTCCTCGGCACCCACGAGGTCGCGCAGTTGGCGATGTCGGTCGCCGAGAGCCCGGCCGTGCAGGCGGCCGTCGACGAGTTGTGGCCCCGCCTGACCCCGCAGGGGCTGCTCGCGGACTACCTCGCCGAACCCGTGTACCTGTCCGACCAGGACGCCGCGGCGATCCGGCGGCCGGCCGCGTACGACCCGGTCTTCGGGACCTGGACGAGCGACGAATGGACGGTCGCGGACGTACCGTTGCTGGACGAGGCGGCCGAACTCCTGGGTGAGGACGACTCGTTGGCGCGGGCTGCGGCGGCTGCCGAGCGCCGGCGGCAGATCGCGTACGCGCAGGGCGTGTTGGACCTGTCGTACGGCTCGCGCACACAGGAGTTCGAGGACCGCGACGACGAGGAGTCCGAGGTGTTGAGCGCGCACGACCTCGTGGACGCCGAGCGGCTGGCCGAACGCCAGGAGGAGCTCGACCGCCGCACCTCGGCCGAGCGCGCGGCGGCGGACCGCACCTGGGCCTACGGCCACATCGTGGTCGACGAGGCCCAGGAACTCTCGGCGATGACCTGGCGGTTGCTCATGCGGCGCAGCCCCAGCCGGTCGATGACCCTGGTCGGCGACCCCGCGCAGACCTCGGAGCCGGCCGGGTGCGGATCCTGGGAGCGCATCCTGGTGCCGTATGTCGAGGGCCGCTGGGAGCGGGTCCGGCTGGGCGTGAACTACCGTACGCCGACCGAGATCATGCAGGTCGCGGCCGACGTCATGCGGGCCGCCGACCCGGGCTTCGAGCCGCCGAGGTCGGTGCGCTCGACCGGCGTGAAGCCGTGGGCGCGCCACACCGGGAACCTGGCGGCGGCCGTGGCGTGGGCGGTCGCGCTGGAGTCGGGTACATCGGACGGGTCGGGCACATCGGGCACGTCGCGTACGCGGCACGCGACCGACGGTGGCGCGGAGCGGGTTCCGGTCGAGGGACGCCTCGCGGTGATCGCGCCGCGCGAGCTGATCGACGCGGTGGCGGCGGCGATCCCGCACGCCGAACGAGGCGTCGAGCCGGACCTGACCCGGCCCTTGGTGCTGCTCGACCCCAAGCAGGCCAAGGGGCTGGAGTTCGACGCGGTGATCGTCGTGGAGCCGGCCGCGTTCGGCCTCGCCGATCTGTACGTGGCGCTGACCCGGGCGACCCAGCGGCTCGGCGTCGTGCACACCCGCGACCTCCCGCCGGGGCTCACGGGTCTCACCCAGGCGGGGTGACCTCGGCGCGGGCGGGCGGAACCGGCCCGCCCGCGCCGCTGCGTCGGTCGGGTCCGTTCAGCGTTCGGGGCGCGGACGGAGACGGGCCAGGAACCAGTCCTCGGCGAGCGCCGTGGCGGCTTCGAGCGTGCCGGGTTCCGCGAACAGGTGGGTGGCGCCGGGGACGATCGCCAGCTCGTTGGCACAGCGCAGGTGCTGTTGTGCCTGCCGGTTGAGGTCGAGCACGAGGTGGTCGTCGCCGCCCACGATCAGCAGGGTCGGGGCCGTGACCGAGGGCAGGCGGGCGCCGGCGAGGTCGGGTCGGCCGCCGCGGGAGACGACCGCGGCGATTCGGGAGTCGGGCTCCGCCGCGGCCCACAGCGCGGCGGCGGCGCCGGTACTGGCGCCGAAGTAGCCGACCGGGCGCCCGCGGCCTTCGTCCCGGGCGCGGAGCCAGTCGGTGGCACCGGCGAGTCGGCGGGCCAGGAGTTCGATGTCGAACACGTTGGCCCGGTCCTGCTCCTCCTCGTCGCTGAGCAGGTCGAACAACAGGGTGCCCACCCCGGCCTCGGTCAGCGCGTCGGCGACGAAGCGATTGCGCGGGCTGTGCCGGCTGCTGCCGCTGCCGTGGGCGAAGACCACGATCCCCGCCGCGCCGTCGGGCACCCGCAGCCGGCCGCCGAGCCGAACACCCCCGATGGCCATCTCCACGTCCCCGGTGTCGGACACGGGAGGGTGTGGCGCGTCGGCCGCCGCCTGTTCGAGGCACGCGACGACCTCGCCGTCCGAGGTCTGGGAGAAGTCCGTGTAGAACTGGCCAACCGCGAGAAAATCGACCACCGGATGCGGACAGACCACTTCGTCGGCGTCCTTGCCCATACGTTCGACCACGTCCGACGGGGCGACCGGAACCGCGAGGACGATCCGGGCGGCCCTGCGATCGCGGGCGACCCGGCACGCGGCCCGCGCGGTCGCCCCCGTGGCGACGCCGTCGTCCACCAATACGACCGTCCGCCCGGCGATGTCGACCGGCGGCCGGCTGCCCCGATAGCTGCGGGCGCGTTCGGCGAGGGTCCGGCGCTCGCGTTCCTCGACGGCGGCCAGCGCCGCGTCGGTGACGCCCACCCTGCGCACGAGGCCGGGGTCCACCACCCGCACGCCGTCCTCGCCGATCGCGCCCATGGCCAGCTCCGGCTGGTGTGGCACACCCAACTTCCGCACCAGGCACACATCCAACGGCGCGGCGAGTACCTCGGCCACCTCCGCGGCGACCGGAACGCCACCCCGGGGCAGGCCCAGGACCACCACGTCCTCGCCCTTCAAGTAGCCGAGCCGATCCGCCAGTATCCGACCGGCTTCGAGACGATCCCTGAAGATCACGACTCCTCCTCGGATTCGGCGGCCGGCCTCCCCACCGAGGCGACACGCGGCGCGGCAGCCACCCACAGCGGGCCCTCGGCCTCCCGGCCGCCGGACGATGCAACGGAGTCCGCACGCTGCCCGATCATCCGCGCCGCCCATGCCGTCGGCGAAGGGCGAAGGCACGTACTCCCAGTATCCCGCCCACACCACCACACCGAAGCCGAGCCGTCGGGGGGCGTGGGAGCGGCCGAGGTGGCCTCACGCGCGTCACGGCTCGCCGGATCCCGGTACACGCCCCGCCCCACGTGCCGGCTCCGCCGCCGATGGCGACCGGGTGCCGGGATTCCTTCCGGCCCGGTTGCACCGCCACCGCCGACACCGTGTTCGCACGGCGACGGGGTGGCGGCGGAGGGTGCGCCGTCGGCAAACGGCCCTTCGCTGCTCAACCTCCGTTGCCGCGCCGGAAAGGCTTAGATTTCTCCCCCAGCGCGTCCTTGCGCACCTGGGCGGTCAGCGCGAGATCCGCCTTGTCCGCCTCGGCGGCCGCGTCGAGCACCGTGTCCCACAACGCGTCCGTGCTCTTGAGCGGCGGCGTGTCCGGCAACGACCCGTACGTGTCGTGGTACGAACGCCAGGCCATCAGCGCGAACAGCCATTTCTGCAAGGCCGCGAAGGCCGCACTCTGGGCGTTGCGCAGCTCGGGACTGCCGTACAGGTTCGCCTGCGCGGCCAACCGGGCGCCATCCTCCGAATCCGGATTCGCCAACCGCGCCAGCCGCAGCTCGCCCGTGCTCGTGGCCTCCTTGCGCTCCCCACGCAGCCGGGCCATCACGATCAGAATGTCCTCGTACGCCGCCGCCCGACGATCCCAGGTCCGATGCGCACGCTCCCGACGGCCACTGAGCCCCTGAGAGATCCACACCCCCAAAATCGTGGCCATCGACCCGATCCCGGCCCCGGACAACGCGGCTATTCCTGGAGTCAGTCTCATCATGGCCGGTGATTGTGTCAGTACCACGTCACCGGGCCGGCCGGCGGTCCGGCGCTGCGACGAGGTACGACGAGACCCCCACTACTCGGAGAGGTGTCCTCGGGCTCGGCGGTGCGTGTCGCGGGAGCCGCCCGGGCCGTCGCCCACAACGCGCTCACACCGCGAAATCCCGTGCGGGCCCGACGCGAAGGCGAGGATCTCGGGCACTGCCTCGTACAGGCTCGCAAAGTGGCGGTGCACGCCCTCCACCGGGACCGGGGCGTCGACTCCCCCACACCGTCATACCGGCCCGCGGCCCGGACTCGACTCCGGCTCGATCCTTCGCCGCGGATGGCGCGCCCGGAACTCTTCGCGCAGACACATGAGTTCCGCAAACCGTGCGGCACGCATCGGAGTATCGGCCACGTCCGCGACGAGCGGGTCGTGCCGTATCCACCGCCGTGGTGGCCGGAGTGCGGACCGGCTGTGGCGGCGGTGCGCACGGCGCCGGCCGAGGCGGGCCTTGCCGAGGTCGTGGAGGCGAGCCGCCGCCGCCGATCCGGTCACGGGTGAGCGCCGCGATTCGGCTGCCCGGGTCAGACGTAGGCCGCTGTGTCACGCACCTCGCCGAATCGAGGGAACGTCCTTTCCACGGCGAGGTCGTGCTCGTCCGCGGCGAATCCCGACATGGCGTCGGCGACGAACTCCAGCTCGTAGCCGTGGTCGCTCGCGGCCCGCGCGGTTGATTCGACACCCATCGTGGTGACCAGTCCGGCGAGCACCAGCGTGTCCACGCCCAGTTCGCGCAGCCGGTCGTCCAGGTCGGTGCCGTGGAACGCCCCGACGGTGCGCTTGACGATCAGGGCATCGCCGGGCCTGACCAGATCGTCGGCGAAGCCGCTGCCCGGCGGCTGCTCGGCCACGTTCGGCCGCTCCACCCGCACCAGTACCACCGGGCGACCGCCGGCCCTGAACCCGTCGGCCAACCGACGGCAGCGTGCCAGTACTTCCTCGCCGGAGTGCGGAGCGAGAGGCAGCGCGATGATGCGTGGCATCAGGTCGATGAGGAGCAGCGCGGAAGTCACGGAGACGATGGTAGGCCAGGGGCCGTCGGTGCGATGGCGTAGCGTTCCGCGTAAACGGATTCGGTGCGCCGTCGGAAAGGATGGACCGGCATGCGGACACGGCCACTCGGGACCGCCGGCTACGGACCGGACGCCGAGGCGTTGGCTCGTCGATACACGAGCACGACCTTCGAGGCCGTGCACGCGAGCATCCTGCCCTGGTTGCCGTCGAGTCCGGGCCGGGTCCTCGACATCGGTGCGGGAAGTGGGCGGGACGCCGCGGCGCTGGCTCGTCGGGGCCACCACGTGGTGGCCGTCGAACCCACCGACGAGTTGCGGCGGATCGGCCGCCGCTCACACCCCGGGGTCGACATCGAGTGGGTCGACGACGCCCTGCCCGCGCTGGCGCGTGTGCGGGGTCGGTACGACCTGGTGCTGATGTCGGCCGTGTGGATGCACCTGGACGAGGCCGAGCGCGTCGACGGCATGCGGCGAGTGGCCGAACTGACCGCGCCCGGTGGCCGCGTGGCGATGTCGATCCGGCGGGGCCCGGTCCCCGAAGGCCGGCGCATGTTCGCCGTCCCGGTCGCCGAGACCCTCGCCCTGGCCGGTCGATCCGCGCTCTTCCCGGTCCATCGCGGCGAGGAGCCCGACCACCTGGGCCGCGCCGACGTCCACTGGGACACCCTCGTCCTGCGCGCCGAACCCCCCGCCCCCCAGGGGCAACGATGACGCCGGAGTTCTACCGGACCGAGCCCAACCCACGCACCTCCTGGCGACTCGCCATCCTCACCGGCTCGAATACGCGCACGTACAAGTTCGCCCTGGGCAGCGTCCTGCTCGAACTCGCCGCACAGGGCCGCACCGAGGTGCCGCTGGACGAACTCGCCGCCCTGTACGCGATGGCCATCGTGGCGCACCAGGCCGACGCCCCCCAGGCATCCACCAAGACGCCGTGGCGCGACACGGACTTTCTGGTGGTGGCCGAACGCGAGGCCGCCGAGTCCAAGGCCCTCGGACGCCCCACCGAACGCCTGCTGAACGCGACGATGGACTCCATCCCGGCGATGGTCATGGAGAGGTTCCACAACCTGAAGGGCAAGACCCGAACGGCCCATACGTTCTACGAGTCGACCGGAAAATCTCGCGCCCGGATCGTGCGCCTGACGCCCGACCTGCTCCGCATCGCCCAATCCGAGCAGGCCCAAGGGCTGCGCGCCGAACTCGCCGCGCGCTGGGACATCGTGGCGCTCTCGTTCGCCGCGGGCATCGGCCCCAGCCTCGTCAACGAGGGCTTCGCGGTCGACTGGGAAACGCAAACCCTGATGGACACCGGGCGCCGCCGCTCCGTCACCGGCGTCGCGGACGCCCTGATCGGATTCCAACACGGCCGCTGCCTCATCTGCACCGAGCCCATCACCCCCGCCGACCAAACCGCCGTCGACCACGTCTTCCCCTACTCGCTGATGCGGCGCCTGGGCGTGGTATCCGGCTGGCGCGGCCCCGACCTGGACGCGGTCTGGAACCTCGCCCCCACCCACCGGCAATGCAACGCCGACAAAAGCGACCGTCCCCCCACCTCGGGCCACCTGCACCGCCTCGCCCAGCGCAACGAAGCGATCATGCACTCGCCCCACCCGCTGAAAAGGACCCTCCTCCTCAGCCTTAATGCCGCACGCCCCCGCCGCGAAACCGCCGAGCAGTGGCCCTACTTCCTGCGTCAGGTACAGGCGGCCTGCGACTGACTCCCCACCGGGCGGGCCGCGGCAGGATCCACGACCGGGTGGTGAGCCCGGCGTCGCGCGGCTCCCACCCACAGTAGGGCTCGAAAAGGGCGTCCCGCCGCCGACGGGGCGGCAGTTCGCCAACCGGGCCATGGCAAATCCGGCGTGGCGGCATTCGCCCGACCGAGGCAACGGCCGGTGCCGCTCGGGCGGTTCGGGCCGTCGGTGGTGCTGCGCGCCGAGCGTCGGCCTCCCGCGGCCGCATGCCCGCGACGGCCCCGTTCAGTACCGAGTCGAGCAGGCCGGGGAACAGCGTGTCCAGGTCGTGGTGGCGCAGCCGCACCAGTCGGGAGCGGCCCTGGATGGTGGTCCAGGTGATGCCCGCCTCGCGCGGCACCCGGTAGTGGTGGGACAACGTCGTCTGGTGGACGTCCAGGTCGCCACCGATCGTGTTGCAGCTTTCCTGCCCGGTCACGGCGAGCCGTGGCACGATCTCCAGCCACACCGGGTCGGCCGGCGCACGCGGCCCCGCGGCCGGTCCGCGGTCCCGGGCGGTCGGGCGGGCCGACTGCTCAGCGACTTCGGCACCCTCGCGTTCGCCGACACCGCCGCGGAGATCCGTCTCGCCGCGGAGCTGGACATCCGAGTCGCCTCGCACACCGGCGCCGCGACCACCTCGATCCTGCTCCGGGGCCTGCGCGAACTCCACGACCACGGTCTGCTGCGCCCGGGGCACCTGCACATCCACTGTCCCGCGCTCACCGACCACGAGTGGCGACTGCTCGCCGACACCGGTGCCCGGGTGAGCATCGCCCCCGAGACCGAACTCCGGATGGGCATGGGTTTTCCCCCGTTTCGCGCCTGCCTGGACCACGGCATCCTGCCGGGCATCAGCACCGACACCGTCGCCTGCGGCTCCGGGGACCTGTTCGCCCAGATGCGGATCGGCCTGCAGACCCAACGCGCGCTCGACCACGACCGCGTACACGCCCGCGGCGCCATGCCCACCGCCGTCGACCTCACCGTCCGCGACGCCCTCGACTGGGCCACCCGCGGCTCGGCGCAGGCACTGGGGCTCGGCGACCGGATCGGATCGCTCACCGTCGGCAAGCGCGGCGACGTGATCGTGCTGCGCCCGCGCTGGGACCTGGTCCCGCCCAGCCACTCCGCCGGCACCGTGGTGCTGCAATCCGGCGCCGCCGACGTGGACACCGTCATCGTCGACGGGCAGCTGCGCAAGCGGCCTGGCCGCCTCGTCGGCGTCGACACCGCCGCCGTGCGGGCCGAGGCCGGCGCCGCGCTGGAACGCATCCGGGCCAAGGCCGCCGCGCTGCCCACACTCGATGCCGCCACCTGCGGGGCCTGGTTCGCTCAGGCGGAACGCGCCGCCACCCGCAACCTCGGCGAGGCGTACCCCGTCCCCGAGTAGCCTCGCCCCGGCAACTCCGGCCTCTCGCCCGGGCGTTGCGACAGGAGTTGCAGCGCCTGCCGCATGAGCGTCTCCTGGACATGTATCCGAACCGCCCGGATCGAGCGGACCCCACGAGGTTCCGCCGGGCCGATGTGCCACGAGGCTCGACCCGAGGCGATTGCGGGCTTTGGGAGTGGACCCCATGGACCATCAGGACTTCGCCGCGACCGCCGAACCGGCCGCCCTCGCCCGATATATCGCGGATCTGCCCGTGCCGGAGACCATGCACGGCTCGATGGACAGCGTTCGCGAAGAGGAGTTCGAGGGGCATCGGATCGTCATCAGGACCAGTTACGAGATCACCGTGGACGACCGGCCGGTCACCGCCCACCTGATGGTGTCGAACAACGGCGAGGTGCACTGTCACGCCTTGCCCGCGTACCAATTCCTTTCCGCCGTGGACACCGTGAAGGCCCTCATCCAATACTTCCCGGACGAATTCCCACCGGGCGGCGGAGGCCATGGCGGCCCGGCCGAACCCGGGGGGCACGCGGGACACGAGGGGCACGGGGGACACGAGGGCCATGAGGGACACGACCACGGGCCGGATCACCCGGGAGGTGGCTGAGATGGCGATCGTACGCAGGAACATCGTCACCGACCCGGTCGCCCGGGACGCGTACATCCGCGGCGTCAACCTCCTCAAGCGGGAGAGCACCACGCTCCAGACGACCGCCTTCGGGATCGCCGGCCCCGCCAAGCCGGTCCGCACCTACGATCTGTTCGTGATCTGGCACCACCGCGCCATGACCACGCCCGTGCCGCCGGACGGGGACTGGATGATCCGCAACGGCGCCCACCGCGGGCCGGTGTTCCTGCCGTGGCACCGCGTCATGCTGGCCTACCTGGAAGCCAACATCCAGCGCGTCCTCGACGACCCCGGCTTCGCCCTCCCGTACTGGGACTGGTCCATCGACGGATCCCTCCCCGATCCGGAGAGCCGGCCGATCTGGACGAAGGACTGGATGGGCAACCAGGGCGATCCCATCTCCACCGGGCCGTTCGTCTTCGATCCCGCCGACCCGAACAGCTTCCGGGTCCGCGTCGAAACCGACAGTTCGCTCCGACTCGTCCAGGCGAATCGGGGCCTGCGCCGGGGTCTGGGGCGCCTTCCACCCCAGGGCACGGCCTCGTCGACCACGCTTCCGAACGCCCTCGACGTGGGCGCCGCCTTCAACACGGCGCCGCTCCTCGGCGGCGATCCCGACCTCGCCACCTACGACTTCTCCCCCTGGGACGCGTCGTCGAGGGGCTTCCGCAACCGGCTGGAAGGGTTCGTCGGCACCGGACTGCACAACCAGGTCCACCGCTGGGTGGGCGGCGACATGGGCCCGGCATCGTCCCCGAACGATCCCGTCTTCTACCTGCACCACTGCAACGTGGACCGAATCTGGGAGGGCTGGATGCAACTCAACGGCCGCTCGTACCTCCCACCGATGACCGCCTCGATCAACCTCCTGGGCCACCGCATCGACGACCCGATCGTGACCCCCCTGGGCCCGGGCTCCCCGGGCGGAACACCCCGCCTGACCCTCGACTTCACCGCCAAGTACACCTACGACATCGTCCCCTGAACGACGATCCGCCCCGCGTCGACCGCGATGCGACGGCAGGGCGGGGGTGCGGGTGGGCGGGTCGTCGCGATCCGACGGCCGTCGGGTGCCCGGTGGACGGAGATCGGCTCCGGGAGCCGCCCCGCGGGCCGCCGCCGGTTCGGGCCGCAGCCCTCGGGTCAGTAGCGTTTGCGCAGGTCGCTGGACAACGCGATCGCGGTCTCGCGCAGCCGGGTCAGAAACGCCTCGGTGGCGGCGGACGGGGTCACGCCGTCCCTGGTGGCCGCGTATACCTTGCGGACCGGTGCTCCGTCTCGGCGCAGCGACACCAGCGCGAGGTCGGAACGCAGCGCGGGTGCGGCCAGCGCCGGGACCAGGGTGACGCCGAGGCCGGCCGCGACCAGGCCCTGTTTGGCGATCCAGTCCGCGGCGACGAACACGATTCGCGGTGCGAACCCCTCGCGCAGGTACGGGCCCAGCAGGGTGTCCTCCGGTCGTGCGCTGCCGGCGATCCACTCCGCGTCGGCCAGTTCCGCCGGCCGTACGTGTCGGCGCCCCGCCAAGGGGTGCGAGCGGGGCAGGGCCACGAGCATCGGCTCGTCCAACAGGGGGTGCAGCGTCGCCCCCGCGCTCGCGTCCGCTCCGGCGCCGCCGACCACCGCGACGTCCAGTTCGTCGGCCGCGATCCGCGACAGCAGCCGCCGGGTCAGCCCTTCGTCCAGGGTGAGCGCCACGCCCGGATGCGCCGCGCGGAACGCGGCCACCGTGCGCGGCACCAGCACCGCCCCCGCCGTCGCGAACGCGCCCACCCGGACCCGGCCGCTCGCCAGCCCGCGCAACGCCGCGAGGTCGCGCCTGGCCTCGTCCACCTGGTCGAGTACCGTCCGCGCCCGGGGCAGCAGGGCCCGCCCCGCGTCGGTGAGCCGGACGCCGCGCGGCAGCCGGTCGAACAGCGCCGACCCGACCTCGTCCTCCAGCGCGGACACCTGGCGGGACACCGCCGACTGGGTATAGCCGAGTTCGGTCCCGGCGGCCGTGAACGATTCCGCCTCGGCGACGACCAGGAACACCCGGAGCCAGGCGAGCGGAAAGTCATGCGATGTGGGCATGGCAGCCATGCTAGACATTCGCTGGTCGCATCGCCGGGCAGCGCCTAGCGTCGACGTCATGGAACGCATCGCATTTCTCGGTACGGGCCGGATGGGCCTGCCCATGGCCCACCGGCTGCTGAACGCGGGTTTCCCGCTGACCGTGTGGAACCGCACTCCCGCCCGCGCCGAAGAGCTGGTGGCGGCCGGCGCCCGGCCGGCCGCCGACCCCGCCGACGCCGTGCGCGACGCGGACGTGGTGATCAGCATGTTGGCCGACCCCGCGGCCGTCGCGGATGTGGTCGCCGCCTGCGTACCCGCGCTGCGCGCCGGGACCCGACTGGTCGACATGTCCAGCATCGGCCCGCACGCCGTCCGGGCCCTCGCAGATACGCTCCCTGCGGGCGTGGCCCTGGTCGACGCGCCCGTGATGGGCAGCGTCGACCGCGCGGCTGCCGGCGAGTTGCTGATCTTCGCGGGCGGCGACGTCGCGCCGGTCGCCGGTGTGCTCGATCACCTCGGCGAGGTGCGGCCCTGCGGCGCCCTCGGCAACGGCGCCGCGCTCAAGCTCGTGATGATCAACGCGGTCGTCGGCAGCGTCGCGCTCATCGGCGAGGCCCTGGCCCTGGCCGACGCCCTCGAACTGCCCGACGGCACGGCCGAACAGGCCCTCGCCGCCGGTCCCTTGGCCTTCGCCTACGGCAGGGCCACCGACACCACCAGCGACTTCGCGACACAGCTCGCCGCCAAGGACGTGCGCCTCGCCACCGAGGCGGCGGAACTCCCGATCGCCGCGGCCGTGTTGGCCACGCTCACCGCCTTCCCCGAGATCGCCGACGACGACCTGGCCCGCCTGACCCCGGCCGTCCGCAAGCACCGAGGCTGACGGCCACGCGGCGGCGAGTTGGCCGAAAGTGCGAGGGAGAACGCCCACGCCGGTGGGTCGAGCATGCGTGTGTGGAGTCGATTCCTCGCCTCGGCAGGGCTTTTGCCTTCGCGCCGCCCGAGATCGGCAACCGTCCACGCGAGCGACCGGGTCGTGTTTCGGACGAAAAGAACCGGAGGCCCTCGAAAGCTTGAACGATCACGATTCGGAGCGGCAGTGTTTCTTTCCGTGACCTGAGTGCCGGATACCTGGTCGCCTTGCATATCTTGCATATACGGGGAGAAAAGACCATGACAAGACGATTGATCAGCGGCCTGCTCGCGGTCGCCGCGCTCACGGCGTGCACGGCGGAGGTCGTCGCCATCGCGTCCCCCGCCTCGGCGTCCGGACCGAAAGCGGCCCTGGGCAAGTGTCCGGAAACGAAGGACGTGCACGTCAACGGCGCCGAAGCGCACTGGACTGTCTGGTGCTCCGGCAACCGGGTCTACGTGGACGGATACGTGAAGGACACCAAGGCCGACGGCAAGTGCGCCGAGGTGTACGGAAGCGTCGGCTCGGTGCAGGTCAACAGCGCCAACGCCTGCCCCAGCGGCAACAAGAAGACCTTCGCCTGGAACGCGCCGGGCAACAGCGTCGCCCTGTACCTGCGTCTGATCTGATCCGCACCGCCCCGAGCGTGTCGCCGGTGATCCGCGCTCCCTTCGCGGATCACCGGCGATTCTTCGGCAACCTCGGCGGAGCGGACTCGACCGCCGGGAACGGTGGCCGATCGTGAACTCCCGTATTCGGAGCGGGTTCCCCGACAGCCCCACTCGGCCCGAATCACAACCCCGAGCGGTCGGCCGAAGGCGGCGCAAGGCATCACCCCGAACACGCGCTCGATAGCGTCGGTCCGATGTCGCCACGGATCGGCTTCGGTTCCTGGGCCGTGCCGTTCAGGCCGGCTGCCCCGGGGGGTGCAGGCCGGCGCTGGTCAGCCAGATGTGTTCGCAAGTCGCGGATGCGGCTTGCAGGTTCTCGCGGGACTCCTGCGAGGCGTGGTAGAAGGTCCGCTCGATCATCCAGCACAGGACGCGTGCCATCGCGGCGGCCTGGTCCGGTTCGCCGCCGGCCCGGATGCCGGCTCGTTCCAGCACGGCGGTGATCGCCGCGATGAACAGGTCGGCCGTACGGTCCCACAACTCGCCGATCTCCGGCACGGTCGACGACACGTCGATCGCCGTGCGCATGACCGGGCCGTGTGCGTTCCACAGTTCGACCGTGCGCTGCATGGCCGCCGCGATGGCCCGGCGCGGCTCGTCGGCCGCCGCGGTGGCCCGGGATCGCTCCCACAGGTGCTCGACGGTTCGGGCCACGAGTGCCGTGACCACTTCCTGCTTGGAGCCGAAGTAGAAGTACAGGGCACCGCGGGTGATGCCGGCGCCCTGGGCGATGTCGCCGACGGTCATCGCGTCGTAGCCCTTGTCCGCCAGCAGCACTTCACAGGTGTCCAGGATGGCCCGCTCCCGGACATCGCCCTTGCGTTCGGTGCCGCGGCGGCCGCGCGTGGGGGGTTGGTCGGGCATCAGAGTCGTGCGCCCTCGGCGAAGTCGGTCGTCCGGGAGAGCGGCTCCCACGCGCGGATGTCCTGGTCCACGGCCGTGCGCGCGGCGGCGACCAGGCGCAGCGCGTCCGAGCCCAGGACGAGATGGGCCGGCGGCCGGTCGACCGACGTGATGTGCACGACGGCCTCTCCGGCCTTGGCGGGATCGCCCGGTTGGTTCCCGCTTGCCTTCTGCCGAGCGGCACGGATGGGGGTGAACAGTTCGTCGTAGTCGGCGATGGACCGCGCGGCGCGGGTCATCGACCGGCCGGCCCAGTCGGTGCGGAAGGAGCCGGGTTCGATCGCCGTCACGTGGATCCCGAACTGCGCCACCTCCTTGCCCAGCGCCTCGAGGATGCCTTCCAGGGCGAACTTGCTGCCGCAGTAGGCGGACATGCCGGGCACGGCCATCAGCCCGCCCATCGAGGTGACCGCCATCAGGTGGCCGCGGCGACGGCGGCGCATGTGCGGCAGCGCCGCCTGGAGGGTGGCCATCGTCCCGAATACGTTGACCTCGAACTGCCGGCGCACCTCGGCGAGCGGGGTTTCCTCGAAGGTGCCCTCCAGGCCGTAGCCGGCGTTGGCGACGACGACGTCCAGGGGGCCGACGCGCTGCTCCACCTCGGCGACCACGTTCGTGACGGCGTCGTCGTCGGTCACGTCCAGGATGCGGGCGTGTGCGTACCCGGGCGCGAGCCCTTCGAAGGCCCGCAGGTCCGGCTCGGAGCGGACGGTGCCCACGACGGTGTGCCCGGCGGCCAGGGCGGCTTGTGCGACGGCCCGCCCGAGGCCGGTGCTGACGCCGGTGACGAGCCAGTTCTGCTGCTTGTGCCGTTGTTGCATTGCTCCTCCAGCGAGGACTCGGAAAAGAGCCGGACTGCTCCCTCGCCACAAATTCTACACGGTGTCGATTTTTATCATCGCGGTGTAGATTTCAACGACGCGCGGCTCCGTCAGGAGGCCGGGGGTCGGCGGCGAGCGGCCCGTGCCCGGAGCAGGTGGTCCCTGAGGCGGTTGCGCAGTGTCGCCGGTGGTTCGGTGGCGCCGGCGAGGCGCAGGAACGTGTCGACGGGCCAGTCGATCAAAGCTCCCTGGCGGGCGAGGTAGAGGCCGACGCGGTCGATCGTGTACCGGTTGTCGTAGTCCAGGAGCAGGTACCCGGCGAGCTGGTGGATCTCCTCGCGACCCAGGTTCCGCGGGCGGGTGGTGGCCTTGGAGTCGATCAGGGTCCCGCCGAGGATGAAGTCCGCGTCGGCGCCGCCGAGGTCGGCGCTGCCGGCGAAGGTGGGTCCGCAGATCCGGCGCTCGTCGGGGAGGGCGCGCAGGGGCGTGAACACGTCCCGCGCGAGGGCGAATTGCCGTTCGAGGTCGGCGTGGACGTAGGCGGGGACGGCGTCCAGGAGTTCGGCCAGGGTGGTGGACGCGGTGGCCGCGGCGAGTGGGCCGCGGCGGCGGATCGTCCCCGAGCGGCTGATGTCCTCGTAGGCCGCGGCGACGAAGCACCAGCGGTTCAGGGTTTCGGCGTCGGCGCGGAACCGGTGTGCGAGGTGGGCGTGCACGGCGGCGAGCAGATCGCGGCCGGCGGTGTGCAGCGCCTTGCGTGCCCTCGGGTCGGGCGCTCCGGGCAGGGGCGTGTCGGAACCGACCAGCGCGACGCCGAGGTCGACCGCCGGGCCCGGGGGGCGGGCCATGGACAGGCGCAGGCGGTAGTCGATGGCGTGACCCAGCGCCGCCCAGTCCGGGTAGCGCACGTCGATGGGTTGCACCGGGTGCGGCAGGTCGGTGATGCGGGTGAGGTAGTCGCGGACCAGCAGGTGGCTCTCGGGGAGGTGGGCGGCCATGAACGTGGACATGGGCGAGGCGGGGTAGCGCAGTTGCCGGGTCAGCGGCAGTTCGATCATCGGGCGTCCGGCGACGATGCCGTCGGCGAGTCGCGCGCCGGCGGCCTCGTACGCGTCGATCCAGTCCAGGCCGGTGTGGTCGAGGAGGTGCCGGGCGCGGGTGACCGCGACGTAGATCAGGCGCGCCTCGGCGGGGTTGAGCGGGCGCGGAACGCCTTCCTCGTCGCCGGTGGGCGCGTCGAACCCGGTGCCGATCCGGATGCTCTTCCACTCCCGGCCCTTGGCCTTGTGGGCGGTGGAGACGACGACCCTGGCGTCGGCCTCGGTGGTCAGTCGGCGGACGGCGTCGATGACGAGCTGCGGGCCGTGCAGGTCGACGAGTTGCACCATGGCCTTGAGGTCCTGGCCGGCGGTGTCCTGTTCGGTGTACTCGCGGACCTCGTCCCAGGAGGCGAACAGGAACAACTCGGGGTGGCTCGTGCGCCGGCCCGCCATCAGTTCCTGGGCGGCGCCGGCGATGCGTTCGAGCGCGGCGCCGCCGCCGGTGAGCGCGACGGGGATGTCGTGTTCGAGGCAGGTGAGTACCTCGCTCATGGCATCGGCGTTGCCGCGACACAGGACCGCGTCGGCGTGCGGGGCGGGGCCGATGCGGGAGTCGACGGGTGGATGGCCGCTGAGTTGCAGGTCGGATTCGGCGTGGCGCAGCCAGCGGTTGGCGACCTCGGCGATCCGGGGCCCGAAGCGGAAGGACCGGGTGAGGTGCAGGTGTTCGGCGGGGAAACCGGTCATCACGTCGCGGGCGCTGCGCCAGGCGTAGATCTGCTGGGCGGGGTCGCCGACGCACACGCGTTGGGCGTCCTGGGCCAGGAAGATCTCCTCCAGGACGGGATTGGTGTCCTGGGCTTCGTCGAGGAGGACGAAGTCGGCGTGCAGGGTGGGGCGGGTCAACGCCCACATCTTCAGATAGTGGTCGTGTTCGAAGCGCAGCCGGCCGTGCAGGGAGCGCAGGTCCTGCCAGGCGCGGTGGGCGTAGGGCGTCAGCAGACCGGCGACGTGGTCCTGGGCCTGATGCCCGAGGCCGTTGATGCGTTCCATGTGCCGAACGGTGATCTCGCGGTCGGTGCTGTAGCAGAAGCGGCGGACCATGCCCATGACCAGGCGGGCCTGGTGGGTGCGGGTGATCTTGGCGTGGTCGACGAACATGTCCCGGGTGAGGCCGAGGACGCGGGCGGTCTCGCGGGCGGGCAACCGGGCGGCCGAGTTCAGGCGTTCGCGATAGGCGTGTCCGCCGGCGGCGTAGGCCAGGGAATGGGCCGTGCGGCATTCCATGTTCGAGCCGAAGCGGGCGCGGGCGTCGTCGGCGATGCCGCGGTTGAACGCCACGTACAGCCCGCGTTTTCGGGTGCTGTTGCCCATCATGACCAGTGTGGAGGTCTTGCCCGTACCGGCCCCCGCGATCAGGGCCAGGTCTCGACCCGCCACGAACACCTCACGCGCCGCCTGTTGTTCCGACGTCGGCTCCACCTGTCGGCCCCCCGGTTCCGTGTGCCATCGGAAGTTCGAGAGTGGCGCATGTGATCACATAGCGTCAATGCCTGCTCACGTGCCGACCCGCCGGGCCGGCGCCGGCGGCACCGAACTCGCCCACAGGTGCCGCTGCTTGGCCGACTGAGCACCCCGTGATCGCCACCGGGCGTGCATCGAACGTGTCGGGGCCTCGCCCACCGGGACTTCCGAGGTGGGCGGGACCACGCCGACGGCCACGTCCGGATCGAGATGTGGGGGTACGCCCACCCATTTCTCGTTCCGAGTCGAAGCGCTACCGTCTTCAGGCCGCCGGTCGCCGGAGGCCGACGCCATCGCCGTAGCCGTAGCCGTAGCCGTCAAGGAGGTGCGCGGCACATGCGCACGAGTGGTCGGCAAGCACGCCCGAACCCTGCCGGCTTGTTCCTCCTCCCCACGACGGAGACACCTTGTCCATTCGCATCACCTCGCTGATCGACCCCGACGGCGGCCCGTCCGCCCGCCGCCTGGCGTGGCTGGCTTCCGACGGCGACGGCAACCCCGTCGGGTCGGCGTTCCTGCGTCTTTTCACCCGGCCCGGGCAGGACCACCTCGCCGAGTTGGACCTGCAAGTCCATCCGGCCGAGCGGCGAAACCGCACCGGCACCCGGCTCCTGGAGGAAGCCGTGGCCGCCGCGCGTGGAGACCGCCGACGCTGTGTCATCGCCCAGGCCGAAGCCGGCTCTCCCGGGGCGGAGTTCCTCCCGGCCCGGGGCTTCCGCAAGGTGCTGACACTGACCTTCACTCGCCTCCTCCTGGCCGACGCGGACCTCCCGGCTCTCACCCGCGTCACCGAACAGCCGTGTCCCGGCTACCGGTTGGTGTCCTGGGACGGCACCGTGCCCGACCACCTCGCCGACACGTTCGTCGCGTCACGGCACGCCATGGACGACATGCCGATGGGCAGCACCGACTTCGGCACGGTGACCTGGGACCTGGAACGGGTTCGGGCCGCGGCCGCAACCGTCGAGAAGCGGGGTTCCGCGCTGCACACGGTCGCCGCCATCGACACGTCGGACGGCTCGATCGCCGGCTTCACCGAGTTGGTGATCCCCGGTGACGGCAAGGGCGATGGGCAGCACTACGGCACCGGCGTCCTCCCCCGACACCGAGGGCACGGCCTCGGCCGCTTGATGAAGGCCGCCTCGATCCTCCGGGCCATCGAACGATATCCGGACCTCGGCGGCCTGCTCACCGACACCGCCGACAACAATCCGCACATGCGGCACATCAACGACGCACTCGGCTACGCGCCGACGCACACGACCTTCGAATACCAACTCGACCTCTAGAAGCGGCGGGAGCCGGGCCGGCGAATCATCCCGGCTCGGCCCCTCCGCTGCGCCGGCGGCATCCGGAGGGCTCCGCCATCGACCTCGTCAGAGGAATACCCGCGCATTGTCCAGCCACGTCTGCGCGTCCACACCGACCGCCGTCAGGTCGGTCTCGGCTCGGGACCGGCGTCGGGTGACCCGAAGGCAGAAGTCGAGAGCACTGCCCTGTACCCGTTGCGCCGCGTCCTCCGGGCCCCACGCCCAGATCCGTCCGTCGGGACCGGCCAACTCGACACGGAACGGCTCCGCCGGAACCGGCAGCCGAGCGGCGTAGAACGACAACTCCCGCCCCATCACTCCCAAAGCGGCCACCTGCCGCAACCGACCCGTCGAACGGCGGGCAACACCCAGGGCGTCGAAAACGTCCTGCCCGTGCGCCCACACCTCCATCAGCCGAAGCGGTGCGACCAGCGTCGCGGTCACCTCCGAGCCATACCAGGGAAATCCGAGATCCGGAGGCACCTCCCGCAGCGCCGCCACGACCTCTGCCCGCCCGGCCCGCCACTGTTCCAGCAACAGCGATCGCGGCTTCGCGGCTCCCGCCGCCGCATCGAGATCGGCATACTCCCCGCCCGCCGCTTCCGCCTCCTTCAGGACGGCGCCGAACGCCTCCGGAGTCCGCAAGGCGACGAGCACATTCGCATCGGCCGAGGCAAGGTGCGCGATCTGATGAGCAATCGTCCATCCCACCGCCGGAGTCGGCCTGCTCCAGTCGTCCTGCGCCGACACCAACGCATGCAACTCATCGCCTTCCGCCACCAAGTCGGCCAGTGCGACATCCCGCTCCAGACCGGACGTATCAAGGCCATAATTCAGCATCCGCCGTCACCTTCCCCTTCCACCTGCGCGATATGCCCTCGGCTTCCACTTCATCACAACGCAACGCCGCGCGGGCGGGTCGAATACCCGAGCGTCTGCACGGCGGTTGCCTCGAAGTGGCTCAGGAGCAGTCGAAGCGATGCCGATATGGGAGACCCGGGCAACCACCGCACACGAACACATAGACGCCACCGCGGTCGCCGAGCGTCAGGCCGGCCCCCGCCCAAACCCGATGCCGCTCCTCGGCCGACGCAGAGGGCAGGGTGACGTGCTGCTCCTCCAGAGGCAACCACCGGTCGCCCGTGGCGCCGTCGTACTCGCCGCTGGCAATCGTCACCAGGTGATCCATGCGCTGCTCGCAGTGCCGACAGTCCGGCCAGTCCGGCTCCTGTGTCCAGAGCGGGTAGCCCCCCAGCTTGATCCCGGGGGCGACGGACAGGTGGTGGTCGTAGACCCACTCCGTCTCGGCCGTCAAACGCTCACGCGCAGGAAGAATCGCGGCCGCGACGTCCGGCGGCAGGTCCCAACTCGGGTACTCCACGACCGGTTCGGGATCGATGGCACAGGGCACCGGGGTGTGCTCACGGATGAAGTCCAACCCCTCCTCGGGGCGCGGGAATTCGCTGCGTGCTTCGCATATGGCCCCGGACGATCGCCAATACAGGCGCGGCTGCGTCGTGTAGTGAGGACCGTGCACGAGCGGGCACCACAACAATTGGAAGACATCGCACTCGGCCGGGTACGGCAGCGTGGGTACGTCCGATGCGAATATCTGGAGCACCGGGATCAGCGGCACCGGGCCCGCCGGCGGCTCGTCCATGAACAGGTGCTCCTCGGCACAGTACGGCCACGGCTCGTCCGTCGGCCACAACACCGGACCGCCCACCGAGCTGTCCCGCACCCCGACCGCGGCCGGGCGCGGATGCAGACGCGTCGCGGTCTTCGCGTAGGGCAACACTTCCGGGAACCACGTCCCCATGTCGACCGGGCTCGGCGGGGTGGTACGGGTCACTGGTGCTCCTGGGGAAGTGGGCGATGGAGCGCAATGTACCGAGTGCCATCGCGGTGTGCGCGTCGACCTGGGCGGAAGGCGAACGACGGCGTGCGATTCGGCATGGACAACTTTCGGTGGTGGCCGGGGCGTTCGATGTCCGGGTCCGGGGAGTGGGGGTGGCTCGGTCAGTTCGGGGTGGTGGGGTCGGGACTCAGTGCTCGTTCGATCTCCGCGTGCGGGAAGGGGGTCTGCTTGCTCTCGTTGATGAGGCGGCGGTGGAAGGTGGCCAGGACGGCGGCAGGGCGGGCGTGCCGGTCGATGACGGCCGCGATGTCCGGCCGGATGCCGTCGGGTCGCCGGCCCGCGATCCAGTCGTGCACGAAGGCGTCGCGTTCGGCGTCGCCTCCCACGCCGTCGAGCAGGTGGTAGTGGAGCAGGTGGCTCGCGGTGTAGCAGCGGTCGTACGCGAGGTGTTGCGAGAGGAAGGTGGCCTGGTCCGCCGAGAGGTCGAATCGGGAGCTCAGGGCGAGTCCGAAGTCGGCGAAGTAGAGCCGGTGACCATCGGTCAGGATGTTGTCGAAGTGAGCGTCGAAGTGCACGAGTCCGCGCGAGCCCATGAAGGCGGCCCCGCTCGCCAACGCCTCCTCCACCCGAAGACCGAGCGAGCCCTCCTCGCCCTCCGCCACGGCGGTCTCGCGGTGCTCGGCCAGCCACGTGCCGAGGGTGTGCGGCACGTACTCCAGGAAGAGCACCAGGCTGGACGACGACCGGCCGATGGCCTCCAGCCGACGGCGTACGGCCGGTGATCCCTCCCAGTGCGCGACAGCGCCTTCCAGGCCCCCGAACTCGTCGGTGAATCCTTCGGGAGCGGAATCGCGCAGGACCCGCCAGTGGTACATCAGCGGGAATCCCGCGTACTCGTCGCCGAGCACCCAGTTCGTGGTCATGGTGTGCACCGCAAGCTCTCGCCAGGCACCGAACCCGGCCGATCCGATCCCGTATTGGTAGTACATCGGCAGCCCGAAGACGTTCGCCGTCGACCGCACGTTCTCCGGGCGCAATTCCGTGTCGGTCAAGGGGACGCGCTTGACGAAGACGCGAGTTCCGTCGACGTGCAACTCCGCCGACCGGCCGCCGATGCCGGACCCGAGCGGAGTGGCGGCTGCCACCACCTCCCCGAGCCGGTGGTCGCTCAGCAGGGAGAGCTGCGTGCTCACCGCCCCGTATCCGGCCAACCGCCCGGCCCGCAGCCGATCCCGGCCCGGCATCGACGGCTCCTCGGTGCCCGCACCCGGGCTGCTGCGCTCCCACATACGGCACGACCCTACGCCGGCGAGGCCGGGCCGCGTCGGCTGCGCCCACGAAGGCGTGACCGGCGAAGTGGCCTACGTGGTCCGGGCATTGCCCGGCCGTCGCCGGCCGCCCACCCTCGCCGGGCCGGTCCCAGACGTTGGTACCCCGGGACGAACCGGCCGCAAATCCTTGAACGAACGGACAACCCACGGCTCCCTCGAATGAGATGACCTGTCCGCAGCGCACAGCAACCCCGCGCGGAACTCCAGGACGGGCACGACACGCCCGCATTCGACACACGTTCGACAATGTGGGCAACCGGTTACCTCGCAGCCAACCTCATCGGAGATGGAGAGCCCATGCGTCGTCGGACAAGCGCTGTCGCGGCCCTGGCGGTCGCGGTCCCCCTGCTGACCGCCTCCGCCCCTGTCGCATCGGCCGCAGCACCGCCGTGTGACACCAGGCCCGTCCAGGCGGCGCTGAAGGCACTGGGCGGTGTCGGCGCGTCAGGGGTCGGCATGACGGTGCAGAGTCCCCGCTGCGGCGTCCTGACCGGCGGTGTGGGCCTCGCCGACCGCAAGACGGGCCGCAAGGTCGTCGGCAACGAGCACAGCCGCATCGCCAGCAATACCAAGACCTGGGTGGCCACGGTCGTGCTCCAGCTCGTCGGCGAAGGAAAGCTCGGGCTCGACGACACCGTCGACCGTCATCTGCCCGGGCTGATCCGCACCGGGACCTACGACGGACGCACGATCACCCTCCGGCAACTGCTCCAGCACACCAGCGGCTTGCCCGACTACCTGGAGGCACCGTTCTGGCGGGACGAGACCGCGCACCGCTGGGATCACATCGAACCCCTGCAGACGATCGAGCAGGCGCTGACCCTGCCCCCGCCCGAGGACAAGCCCTTCTCCTACTCCAACACCAACTACAACCTGGCCGGAATGATCGTCGCCAAGGTCACCGGGCGCAGCATCGCCACCGAGATCGAACAGCGCATCGTCAAGCCCCTCGGCCTGCGCAACACCTCCTGGCCGGGCGACCGGACCACCCTCCCCGAGCCGGAACTGCGCGGCTACGTCAGGCGGTCCGGGAAGGAACTCGACTGGACGGAATGGAACACCTCGGGAGCCGACGCATCGGGTGCGCTGGTCTCCACCGGCGCCGACGTCACCGCCTTCTGGTCCGCGCTGATGGGCGGGAAACTGCTGGCCCCGGCCCAGCTCGCCGAGATGAAGCGGACCGTTCCCGACCCCACCGTGCGGGGGGCGCGCTACGGCCTGGGCGTCGAGCGCTACGAGCAGGCCCCGGGCCTGGTCACCTGGGGACACAGCGGCTTCATGGAGACCGGACACAAGATCCGGAACACCGTCACCGACGACGGCCAACGGGCCGTGACCCTGCTGATCGGCTCGGAGGAGTTCAAGGAGGCAAAGGTCGACTCCATCCTCCGCACCCTCATCCGCGACCTCCGCTGACCGCCTTCGGCGACCGGACGGTTCGACCGGGACGGGGCCATGGACCTCGACGGCCGTCTCCCGTCGAAGCCTTCGGCCGGCGGCGGTGGCGGCCGTGGCGGTGTGCACGACTCGCGAGGGTCGGGGTCGAGGGGGTGCGAACACGATGGATGCCGTGACGCCGTCCGCCGAGTTCGCACCCGGGCTGCACACCGGGCTCGGCGCCCCGCTGATCGAGACCGTGCCGCGCGCCGACTACCGGGGCCGGGGCCGAAATCGTCGCGTGAGATGCCGTACGTTCCGAGGCGGGAGCGGAACTCGGTGGTATTCGGCGTGCAGATCGGGAAGGCTCGCCCGCATGGTCTCGGTATTGCAGAACGTGGCGATCGACTGTGTGGATGCCTATGGGCTGGCCCGGTTCTGGAGCGGGGTGACCGGCCGGCCGCTGGATCCGGCGGACCGACCGGGCGACCCGGAGGTCCAGGTGCTGTTGGCGGAGGGCCCGGTGTTGTACTTCAACCAGGTGCCCGAGGCCAAGACGATCAAGAACCGGATCCATCTGTGCCTGCGCCCCGAGACGTCGCGCGATCAGGAGGTGGACCGACTGCTGGGCCTCGGTGCCACCTTCGTTGCCGATCACCGCAATCCCGACGGTTCGGGCTGGGCGGTCCTCGCCGACCCCGAAGGCAACGAATTCTGCGTGCTGCGCAGCGAGTCCGACCGAGCCGCCATGACTTCCTGACGCCCACGCGGCAGCGCCGACACGGCGCGATCCCGGCTCGGGCCCAGGCTCAGAGCGCGAATACGGGCCGGGTGGAGAATTCCTCGTACATGTCCTCGCCATCCGAGGTGTACACGAATTCGGTGGCGAGGAAAGGATTGCGGTTGGCCGTGGCCAGGGCCAGCCATGCGATCAGGCGGCCGTAGCCGCCGCAGACCGACTCGCCGCCGTCGCCGCCGTGCACCGCGGTGACGTCGCTCGTCAGCTCGGTCCGGTACGTGTCGTAGGCGATGAGCAGGCCCAGGGCGTTCGGTCCGTGCTGTGGGCCGGTGTGATCCTCGTAGGGGCTCCGGTCGAGGGGGCAGTCGTCGCCCCATCGGAACAGGGTGGTCGCGCCGGCTCCGCAGGCGTGTTCCCACTCATCGGAGTTCGGCATCCGCAGACCTCGCGCCGCGAGCACCCCCGGCATGTCGGTGGGCGGCTCGGTGAGGTTCTCGTCCTCCACCGCCATCAGCACCGTCGCGAGGGTGACCTGCCGGCGCGGACTGAGCAGGTGAGCGAGATAGGCCCGCAGATCGGGTCCGTACCCGAAGCCCGCCTGCTCGCTCTGCCGGTAGTCGGCGACCTGTTCGGGCGTCGGTTGCCAGGTGTCGAGGTCGAATCCGAGCGTGACGACGCCACCCGGTACCAGGGCGAATTCCTGGGCGTCCCGTTCGATCCGGACGCGGTGCATCCGGGCACCGAGGTGCTCCACGGCCTCGACGGCGACAACACGACCGCCTGCCGTATCGGCCGCCTGTCGTGCGACTCGGCGGGCGGTGGAGAGGTCGAATGAACGCCACCGGTCGAAGGTGAGCTCGGCAAGAGACATGCGCGGCACTCTTGCACCACGCTCCGACAGAGCCGACCTCGGCACGACCCACCGGAAACGACGTGCCGCCGGTGCCCTCGCCCACCGCGGCCGCAGCTTCGACGGCCCCCTCCTGACCGCGCCCCTGCACGCCCTTCGGAACCCGACCACCGGTCTTCCCCACCTCGGCATCGCCCGATTCGACCACGCGACGTTCACCGCCGACGCCGGCTTCCTCGGCGCGACCTTCCTCGCGGACGCCGCCTCCGGCCAGGGCCTCACCTCCACCGGGGCCGAGATCGAGATGGCCTCACGCCTCGTCGGACCCGTCCTCCCGGGCCTCGCCGCACTCGCCATCCGGGGCCGCGTCGAACGGTGAGTCCGTTGCCAGGGGTTCGCCCTGCCTTCCACGTACGCCCTTTGTACGGCTTATACGACTTGCTCTGATAGGGGAGCATTTACTCCCTTCCTGGGTATCTTGCGGCTGCAAAGCCATGGAGCACCCTGGAGGGAGCGCAGTGTCCGACTCACCGCAGCACCGCATCTTCGCCATGTTGGACGTCGACGGCGACGGAGCCATCACCCACGAGGAATATCTCGCCCGGGTCGACCGCGTGGCCTCCGCCGTGGGCCGCGACGCCCACCATCCGGTCGTCGTCGCGTCGCGGGCCGCCCACGAGGCGGTCTTCCAAGACATGGACGCCGACCACGACGGACGCGTGACGTTCGAGGAATATCGCTCGTGGGTGGGGCACGACGCGTTCGAACGCTCCTGCCGACCCGCCCTGGGTTCCCTGTTCGACATCGCCGACGCCGACGCCGACGGGCGCCTGGACCGCGCCGAGTTCATCCGCCTGCGCGCGGCGGGAGGCAACGCCGAGGCCGATGCCGCCGTAGCATTCGACGCCCTCGACAACGACCGCGACGGACTGGTCGACCGCGACGCCTACCTGGCCGGCATTCGCAATTTCGTCACCATGGGCAGTTCCCCGATGGCCGCCGCCTACGGCACGGGGCAACCGGTGCCGGGCCGTTCCTGACCCCGCCGGCCGGACGGCCACGGCCGCGCGGTGCGGGACGGAGCGGAGGTGGAGCAGCGGGGGTGGAGCATGGGTGGAACGGAGGCAGAGGTGCGGACGTCGACCCGGCCCGTGCCGTTGATCGCGCTCGGCCAGGGCATTGCGGTCGCACCCGCTTCAGTGCATGCCGTGCAAGACGGCGTGGCCCTTGCCGGCGGAGATCAGGTGTCCCTGCTGTCGGTGCATCCGGTCCCCCATGTGCTGTTCACCCTTCGCCCGCCCGGGTCTTCCATACCCCATACGGGTAGTGCCCATCGGCGAGAAAGCTATGGGTGACCCGCCATGATCGTCAACAGCGAGTCGTGGTGCCCCCTGGAGGCGGTTCGTGAACGGAAGCACCAACGCGGCCGGTCACGCCGTCGACCCGGCGTCCCTGTGCCAAGCATCCCGCGGAGCAAACACATGACAGACACCCAGGCGCCGACACCGACCACCGTGCCCACGGCGACGGAGACGGAGACCGTTCCGCGCTCGGCCCGCCGAGGCGAGATCGTGGTGAACTGGCTGACCACCACCGATCACAAGACGATCGGCAACCTCTACTTCGTCACATCGTTCCTGTTCTTCCTCTTCGGTGGCGTGCTCGCACTCGGCATGCGCGCCGAACTGGCGCGCCCAGGCACGCAGTTCATCTCCAACGAGCAGTTCAACCAGTCGTTCACGATGCACGGCGCGATCATGTTGTTGATGTTCGCCACACCCCTGTTCGCGGGCTTCACCAACTGGATCATGCCGCTCCAGATCGGCGCACCGGACGTGGCCTTCCCCCGCCTGAACATGCTCGCCTACTGGCTCTACCTGTTCGGCTCGCTGATCGCGGTCGCCGGGTTCCTCACCCCGCAGGGGGCGGCCGACTTCGGGTGGTTCGCGTACACCCCGCTGAGCGGCCTGGTGCGCTCGCCGTCGATCGGCGGGGACATGTGGATCATGGGCCTGGCGATGTCCGGCTTCGGGACCATCGTGGGCGCGGTCAACTTCATCACCACGATCATCTGCATGCGTACACCCGGGATGACCATGTTCCGGCTGCCGATCTTCTGTTGGAACGTCCTGCTGACCTCGGTGCTGGTCATCATGGCGTTTCCGGTACTGGCAGCGGCCCTGTTCGCGCTGGAGGCCGACCGCAAGTTCGGTACCCACGTCTTCGACCCCGCCAACGGCGGAGCACTGCTGTGGCAACACCTGTTCTGGTTCTTCGGCCACCCCGAGGTCTACATCATCGCGCTGCCGTTCTTCGGCATCGTCACCGAGATCCTCCCGGTCTTCTCGCGCAACCCCATCTTCGGCTACAAGAGCCTGATCGCCGCCACCATCGCCATCGCGGGACTCTCGGTCACCGTCTGGGCACACCACATGTTCCCCACCGGTGCCGTGATGTTGCCGTTCTTCTCGTTCATGACGTTCCTGATCGCCGTACCCACCGGAGTGAAGTTCTTCAACTGGATCGGCACCATGTGGAACGGGTCGCTGTCCTTCGAGACCCCCATGTTGTGGTCGATCGGCTTCCTGGTCACGTTCCTCTTCGGCGGGCTCACCGGCGTCGTCCTGGCCTCTCCGCCACTGGACTTCCACGTCACCGACAGCTACTTCGTCGTGGCCCACTTCCACTACGTCGTCTTCGGCACCGTCGTCTTCGCCATGTTCGCCGGATTCCACTTCTGGTGGCCCAAGTTCACCGGCAAGATGCTCGACGAACGACTCGGCAAAATCCATTTCTGGGCCCTGTTCGTCGGCTTCCACACCACCTTCCTGGTGCAACACTGGCTCGGCGCCAAGGGCATGCCCCGCCGCTACGCCGACTATCTCGCCGGCGACGGGTTCACCACGCTGAACACGGTCTCCAGCATCGGCTCGTTCCTGCTCGGCCTGTCCACGCTGCCGTTCCTGTACAACGTCTGGAAGACGCACAGATACGGACGCAGGGTCGTGGTGGACGACCCGTGGGGATACGGTCGCTCGCTGGAATGGGCGACCCCCTGCCCGCCGCCCCGGCACAACTTCACCCGGCAGCCCCGAGTGCGCTCCGAATCCCCGGCCTTCGACCTGCACTATCCGGAGGTCGCCGCCGCGGACTACCCCACCCGCCGGGTGGCCGAACTGCTGGCCGGCGCCGATCCCGACACCGACATCGCCTCGGCCATCGACACGTCGAAGGGGCCGACGACGAAGCACTGACCGACCGCCGGCCCGCGCGGTCGCCGCCGCGCCGGCCGCGTCTCTTGTTATGGTGGATGGGTGGCACTGTTCTACTTTCTCTGAGTCCGGGCCCGGCCGACGTCGCCGATTCCGCCGCCCGTAGACACTTCGCATGCCCAGGGAAAGTCACATGCGCGAACGCGCCCACACCACTTCCGGCACCCCTTCGCCCGCCGCCGTGGCGCAACTGTCCGTCCAGGACGTCAGCAAGTCCTACGGCACCCGCACCCTCCTCGACCAGGTCTCCTTCACCATCCGCCCGGGCGAGAAGGCGGCGGTCGTCGGCGAGAACGGCTCCGGCAAATCCACCCTGCTCCGGCTGCTCGCCGCAGCCGAGGCCCCGGACGCCGGGCGGATCACCGTCGACTTCCCCGGCGGCATCGGCCACCTCGCCCAGACCCTCGACCTCGACCCGGACCGCACCGTGCAGGACGCCGTCGACCTCGCCCTGACCGAACTGCGGGACCTGGAACACCGGCTGCGCACCGCGGAGGCCCGCCTCGCCGACGCGTCGAAAGACGAACTCGACGCGTACGGCGACCTGTTGAACGTGTACGAGGAACGCGGCGGTTACGGGGCGGACGCCCGCGTCGATGCCGCCATGCACGCGCTCGGGCTCGTCGGGGTCACCCGCGACCGCGTGCTCGGCTCGCTCTCGGGCGGCGAACAATCGCGGCTCGCGCTCGCCTGCGTGTTGGCCGCCGCCCCCGAACTGTTGCTCCTCGACGAGCCGACGAACCATCTCGACGCCGCGGCCGTGCACCACCTGGAGGAATGCCTGCGCGCGCACCGCGGCACGGTCGTCGCGGTCACCCACGACCGCGGCTTCCTGGAGCGCATCGCCGACACGATCCTCGAAGTCGACCGGGACACACGCACGGTGCACCGGTACGGCGACGGCTGGGCGGGTTTCCGAGCCGCCAAGGCCGCCGCTCGACGCCGCGCGGAGCAGCAACACGCGGACTGGCTCGAAGAGGTGGCCGATGCCGAGGAGCTGCTCGACGCCGCGGGGAAGCGGTTGGCCGGCACCGGCAAGGATCCGCGGCAGGGCTTCGGCAAGCACCGCCGCTCCCACGAGGCGAAACTCGGAGGGCAGGTACGGGCGGTCCGTGAGCGGCTGGCCCACCTGCGCCGCAACCCGGTGGCGGCGCCGCCGGAACCACTGCGGTTCACCACGGTGCCGGCGGCGGCCGGTGGCGAACGTCCCGTCGACCTCCCGCTCGCCGAGCTGGACCGGGTGGCGGTCGGCGAACGGCTGCGTCTGGACGAGCTGTTGGCGATCGCCCCCGGGCAGCGCCTGCTGGTCACGGGCGAGAACGGCGCGGGCAAGACGACCCTGCTCCGCGTCCTGGCCGGCGAACTGGAACCGGACGCGGGAGCGGTGCGTCGGACGGCCCGGATCGCCTACCTGGCCCAGGAACTGCCCGCGCGGGCCACCCGCCTCCCGCTGCTCGCCGCGTTCTCGGCCGGCCGCCCGGGGCTGCCGGAGGAATACGCCGAACAACTGCTGGCGCTGGGCCTGTTCCGCAGCGAGGACCTTCCCGTCCCGGTCGCGGCGCTGTCCGCGGGGCAACGACGGCGGCTGCAGATCGCGCGGCTGGTGACCCGGCCGGCGGACCTCCTCGTACTCGACGAGCCGACGAACCACATCGCCCTCGACCTGATCGAGGACCTGGAGGCGGCGCTCGCCGCCTACCCCGGGGCGGTGGTCGCGGTCTCGCACGACCGGCGCTTCCGCGAACGGTTCCCGGGGGAACGCCTGCACCTGCGCGGCGGCCGAAGGCACTGAGCGCCCCGGCTCGACCGAGGCGTCGGTGGCCGCCGTCCTCAAGACCTGGGAGGTCACCGGCGGATCCCCGAGAACCGACATCGTCCCCGCGAGCAGCACGGGGGCGCAACTCCCTCGATTCTCGGCAAAACGCCACGGCACGCGTGCCGGAACACGTAGCTTCGAGCGTGTTGTCGGGTCGGCCGAGCTGGGGGGTTTGGCGTGGGCGGGGAAAGAGCTGTGTCGCCGGCGGTGCGCGGCGCGTTCGAGGAATTGTTCGACGCCGGGTTCGCGGCGGTACGGATTCACCAAGGGGCCCTGGGCACAGGCACGTTCGGCGCCGGGCAGCTCGCCTGTACACACGGCACGGACCTCGCGTTCGCGCCGGGCGCATACGACCCGCACAGCGTCGCGGGGCGCGAGCTGATCGGGCACGAGCTGGCCCACGTGTTGCAGCAGCGGTACGGCCGGGTCCGCCCCGGCGCCCCGGACCCGGCGCTGGAGGCGGAGGCGATCGAGGCCGGCCGGCGCGTCGCGCGCGGCCTGCCGGTGCGGGTGCCGGGCGCCGGGCGCCACGGGCGCGCGGTGACACAGTTCTACAACGTGCACGCCGCCGGTCCGGGGGCGCCGTTCGTGGTCGTCGGCGGTGGTGCGCATCACGCGCCCGTACAGCCGCAGGACTCGTTCATCGGGCAGGTCAAGGCGGGCGGTGGACAGTCGTTCATGACCGGTGCGCCGCCGACCGTGCGGCTCGCGGCGACGAATCCGGGCGGGGTATCGCTGCGGGTGTCGGGCAACAACGAGATGGCGATCGAGGATTGCGACCTCGGGGTCCGGCAACCGAAGTGCTTCTACGCGACGCAGGCCGTCGTCGACGCGAGCAACCACCGCCTGACGCTCATCAATTCGCGCTTTCGGCTGGTGGCCGATCCGCCCGGGGCGAACCAGCGGCGGATCACCGTCGCGGGCAACACGCTGCTCCGGGTGCTGCCGCAGGAGGCCGCGTCGGGCACGACCGGCCTGAACATGCCCTGCAACCAGCCGTGCAACGAGATGATCTCGCACGTGATCGGCGTACCGTTCCCTTCGGTACGGTTCGAAGCGAACCCGCATGTGCCGCACCATCACATGCTCGAATATCACATCGCCCGGGCGCTGTTGCCGGGTCCGCCGCCGCCGGTGCTCGACGACACCGACCTGGTGACGGTCGCCGACACCGCGCGCACCATCGCCGCGGCCTACGGCGCCGCCGCGCACGCGCCGACGGCGACGTTCACCGGGTATCTCCAGACGTACGGACTCAACCAGTTCGCCGCGCCCGGGGTCGGCGAGGGGTTCCTGACCGTGAGCCTGGTCGTCACCGCCCCGACGTCCCAGTTGGCCCAGGGCGCCTATCCCAGCCAGACCGACTTCTACCGTCCCATGGCCGGCGCGAATCCGGTGCTGTTGAGCAGCAGGACCTGGGGCGATCACTGGGCGGGGGTGGTCGCCTCCGACGGGTCCGACGTGGTGACCCTGGAGAACTACGCGCGCAACGCCGAGGACGCGGTGCCCAGTCCGGACGAGCGCTACTACTTCCAGATGTACCAGACCGATCCGGCCGGCGCCGGAACGACCTGGCACACCGCGTGGACGAGTACGCCGATGGTGGCGATACCGCCGCCGGTCCCCGCCGTCCCCCTGCCGCATCCGGCCCCGACCCACTGGCCGGCCACCCCCGGCGTACGCAGCTTCGCGAACCCGTTGACGATGCGGATGGGCCGCGCGCGGGATCGCTGGAACATCATCGCCGACACGCTCTACGCCGCCGTGGCCACCGCCACCATCGAGAACGACCACGGGATGATCGGGACCGCCGCCGACGCGCACGCCGAGATCCGCAACATCCTCAAGGGCCTGCGCTACGCCAACGTGCAGATCGCCGCGAACAACAAGGGCACCAAGGCCCGCAACGACGCCTGGGTGTTGGCGCTCACGAACGCGATGGCGGCACGTCGGTTCGAGGGGAACGTACAGGCGCTGCAACACACGCACGACCGGATGATCGACCTGCTGATGATGTGAACCGCTCCGCCGTCGGCGCGCCCGGTCCCCGGGGAACGGGCGCGCCGGCCCGGCGGTGTCGGTTCGGCCCCCGCGTGTCTCACAAGTAGTGTTCAGGGCACGGCAGTTGCCGCATGACCGCCCCGGGGCTGCGGCTCGGCGCAGCGTGGGGTCAGGAGCCGGCGGCTCGTTCCGCAGCGCTGCGTTCCACGCAGAATTCGTTGCCTTCGAGGTCTGCGAGGGTGACCCAGCCGGATCCGTCGGGGCGGCGGTGGTCGGCGACCAGGGTGGCGCCGAGCGCCGACACCCGCTCGACCTCCTCGTCCCGGGTGCGGTCCGTGGGTTGGAGGTCGAAGTGCATCCGGTTCTTCACCACCTTGCCCTCGGGCACGGCGATGAACAGGATCGAGACGCCCTCCGTCTCGACCAGCGCCTCGGGGTCGCCCGGCTGATCGTCGTCACTGATCCTGGTGTCCAGGACCGCTGCCCAGAAGGTCCCGAGCCGGTAGGTGTCCGCACAGTCGATGGTCACGTGATGCACTAGGGAAGCCATGGCCGACACTATGGCCGCAACCGGGCGATCCGCCAACGGATTTGGCTGTGGCGGGCCTCGAAACAGGAGCCGCCGCACCCGCACGGTCGGCGCGAGGCGGTTGCGCGGCGGACTCGAAAAGGGATCGCGGGCAGCCGGTCGACCTGTCACCGTGTGGCCCATGGACAACGAGAGTCCGACGACATCGGTCATCGTGTGCGGCGGCGGCGTGGTGGGGCTGGCCACGGCCCTGATGTTGTCGCGCGGTGGGCATACCGTCACCGTGTGCGAGCGTGACCCCTCGGCTCCGCCCGCCGATCCCGCGGACGCGTGGCTGAGCTGGGAGCGCCGCGGCGTGGCCCAGTTTCGCCAGCCGCACAACCTGCTGCCCCGGTTTCGCCAGGTGCTGGCCCAGGAACTGCCGGATGTGCTGGACCGACTCGTGGCGGCCGGGTGCCACCAGGACAGCGCGCTGTTGCCGTTGCCGCCGAGCGTCGCCGGCTACGTCCCCGATCCCGACGACGACCGCTTCCGCTTCGTCACCGGCCGGCGGCCGGTGGTCGAGGCGGTGTTCGCCGCAGCCGCCGAGGACGCGGACATCCGGATACATCGGGGCACGGCGATTGCCGGCCTGCTCGCCGGCGCGTCGCTACTGCCCGGCATCCCGCATGTGGCCGGCGTACGCACCGTCGACGGCGCCGAGTTCCGCGCGGACCTGGTGGTGGACGCCACGGGACGGCGCACCCCCTCCGCGCACTGGCTGGCCGGAATCGGCGCGGCGGGCCCGGAGACCGAGTCCGAGGACGGCGGATTCGCCTACTACACCCGCTACTTCACCGGCCCACGGCTACCGCGGCGACGCAGCGCACCGTTCACGCCGTACGGCACCTTCGCGTTGCTGACCATTCCCGGCGACAACGACACGTGGTCGATCACGGTGGTCACCGGCACCGGCGACGCCCCGCTCAAGGCGCTGCGCGACCCCGAGGCTTTCACCCGGGTGGTCGGCGCCTGCCCGCTCCAGGCGCACTGGCTGGACGGCACGCCCATCACCGATGTCGTGGCGATGGCCGGAGTCCTGGACTGCCGGCGGCGGTTCGTGTCGGCCGGACGTCCGGTGGCCACCGGCTTCGCCGCGGTGGGCGACGCGTGGGCCTGTACCAACCCCACCGCCGCCCGGGGGTTGAGCATCGGACTGCTGCACGCCCGATTGCTCCGGGACGTGGTCCGCGAACACGCCGACGATCCGGCCGGGTTCCCGCTCGCCTGGGACGAGGCCACGGAGCGGGTGGTCGCGCCGTTCTATCGGGAGCAGATCGCCGCCGACCGCGAACGCGCCGCCGAGATGGCGCCCGACCGGATCGGCGAACCGGCGCCCGGGCCGACCCCGTTCACCGCCGCCGCCTTCCGGGACGCCGAGGTCTTCCGCGGCCTGTTGGAGACCGCCACCTGCCTCGCGCTGACTCGCGACGTGCTCGCGCGACCGGTCATCCGGGCCAGGATCGCCGACGCACCACCCGCGCCGCCCGCGTCACCCTCTCCGATGGGGCCACCCGGGCCGGACCGCGAACAACTGCTGTGCCTGCTGGCCGGCTGAGGCCCACCCGCCACCACCATTCTTCATATCAATAGTCCTTCCCATCGAATAACTGAATGCATTTCGGAATATCGACAATGCATTCCGAAAACAACCGACGAACCGGTTGCACCGTTCGGGAATATCGACCTATATTGATTCCGCCAACTCGCCCGAACGGGAAGTCGACGGATTCAATGCGCACTGATCCCAATGCACGAACCGTGGTCGTCTCCGGCGTGGAATTCGGCTGGGGCAGTTCGGGAAAACTCGGCGCCGTCCTGTCGGCCGTGCGCGAGCGATCGACCGTGCCCCTGAGGTTCGTCGGCCTGGCCTCCGGCCTCGGCCGCCCGGTGTTGGCCGAACACGCCATCGACCGCTGGTACGACCTGCCGGAGACGGACGTACCCGGCGCGGTCGGCGCCATCGCCCGGTCGGAAGGGGTGGCCGCCGCGGTCGTCGTCCTGGACGGTGCGCTCGCCACGACGCTGGAGGCGGCCGGCGTTCCCACCGTGTTCGTGGACAGCCTGCCGTTCATGTGGTCCGAGGGGGATCGGGCCGCGCTCCCCCTGGACGCGACGGTCTACTGCGCGCAGAAATGCGTCGAACTTCCCCCCGAGTGCCGGGACGTGCTGGCGTCCGTCCGGAACCTGCGCTGGGTGGAAGCGGTCGTCGGCGCCCCGTCGGCCGCCGAGCCGGCCGCGCGCACCACCCGTCCGCACCGCACGGCCCTGGTCAGCCTGGGCGGCCTGCGCGCCCCTCGGCTCGGCGACTGGACGGCCTACCCGCGCATCGTCGTGCCCGCCGTCCTGGAGGCGCTCGCCGCCCACGGCGTCCACGAGGTGCACGTGGCCGGGAACCTGCCCGCCGACCTGGCCGGAGCACTCGTGGACGCGTCGATCGCACCGCCACGCGTGACCACGGGGGCGCTCGCACACGGCGAGTTCCTGGACCGGGTGGCCGGCTGCGACATCCTGTTGGCCTCCCCCGGCCTGACCACCCTGCTGGAGGCCGGTCGGCTGGGCGTGCCCACCATCTGCCTGCCGCCGCAGAATCTCAGCCAGATCTTCAACGGGCGCTTCCACAGCGACGCGATCGGCACGGAAACCCGGATCGCCTGGCCCAAGGCGGTGTTCACCGAGGACGAGGCGCTGTCGCTGCGCAATCGCGGCGAGGACCACGCCCTGGAGCTGATCTACGCCGGCATCGCCGCGGCGGCCGCGGACGCGGGCGGTCGGGCGACCACGATCGCCCTGCGCGACGGCATCCTGACCGCGTTGCGCGGCGCCGCCGAAGACACCGACTGGGGCGCGCTGACCGCGGCCGTCGGGGTCGACGGAGCCGCCCAGGTCGCCGACGCCCTGCTCGCGATCCTGCCCGGCGAACCCCGACCGGCCTGACGGCCGGCTCGACTCGTCTCCTCCCGTCTTCGAACCGGCCCGAAGGGTCCCACCGTGCGTGAGCGTCACCGATATCTCTTCATCAGAATCCTGGAAGCCTGCAACGCCGACTGCTTCATGTGCGACTTCGCGCTTTCCCGCGACACCTTTCGGTTCTCGCCTCAGGATTTCGCGGACCTGTTGCCCAAGGCCCGGGAAGCCGGCGTGGCGTATGTGCGATTCACCGGTGGCGAGCCGCTCATGCATCCGGACGTGGTGGAGCTGGTGCGCTCGGGCACGGCCGCAGGAATGAAGATGTCCATCATCACCAACGGCTCGATGTTGCCGAGAATGGCCGAGAGCCTGGCCGAGGCGGGCCTGGCCCAGGTGATCGTCAGCCTGGACGGCGCCTCGGCCGCGACCCACGACGTCTACCGCCGCTCCCCCGGCATGTTCGACAACGGCCTGCGCGGACTGCGCGCCGCCGCGGCCCTCGGTGTCCTGCCCCGAGTCAATACCGTGGTCGGTCCGCACAACTACGCCGAAATGCCGCTGCTCCAGGAGGTGTTGACCCGCGCCGGGGTCCGTCAGTGGGAGTTGTCGGCGCTGAAACTGGATCGCAGCATCACCTATCCCGACCCCGACGAGGTGCGCCGGGTGTGCGACCGCGTCTACGACGCGGATCCGGACTCGCTGCTGGTGCCCATGGGGAAGCGGTTCTACGGCGACGATCCGGAGGAACAGGGGCGCTACTTCGCGGAATCCGTCACCCCCCGCGCGTCACTGCCGCAGTGCCACGTCACCGACGACGTCATCTACATCGACGGCAAGTACGGGCGGATGTACGCGTGTAGCTGCATCCCGCATCGCGAGGGCGACGAGGGCCCGGGCGGCGCCCCGCTGCGCGAGTCGGGCGTGATCGGTCTGGACACCCCGGCCTTCCGCGAGCACGCCGATTTCTATCGCGACCGCGGGCCGCTGGTGTGCAACGGCTGTTCCACCACGGCGGCCGGCTACAGCGACGACGTCGCCCGGCTGGGATCGGTGACCCCGTGGCAGTACTGACTCCGCGGGAGGGGCCCGAGACCCGACGGCCGGACCGCGACGGCGCCGAGCGCGAGTCCGGGCCCGGCGAGTCGGCGCGCCGGATCCTGCTGGTCTCCCGCGACGAGCAACTGGACTCGCTGCTCGCCCGGCGACGCGTCGCCGCGCATCTGCGCGACCTGCGACCCGTGCCGGGCACCTCCGACGAGGCGCCGCCGGACGTGGCGCTGGTCTGCGACGACGAGGCCGCCACCGCGCGGCTGTCGGCCTCGGGCGTACCGGTCGTGCACCTGTACTCGGGCCACCCGGGCACGACGGACACACTCGGGACGGCCGGCGCGACCGACCGGGCCCTGTACCGCGTGCACCGCCCGGGCTGGCTGCCCGATCCCGACCCCACCCGCGCCCCGACCGGCCTTCGGCCCACCGGCGTGCTCGCGCCGGTCCGGTCGGCCCGCAGCCGACAACGCGCCGGCACCCTGCTGCTGCTGTCCCTGTGGGACGTGCCGGCGGCCGAGGCGAACACGTTCGTCGACACGACGCTGCCCGGGCTGGTGCACGAGGCGCTGCGCCGCACGGGCCGCTGCGAGGTGGTCTGCGACCTGCGGCTCACCCCGATCCGCGCCGCGTTGGCGGGCCTGGCCGACCGCCCTGAGGTACGGGTGAGCCGGGCCGTGGACGTGGATGTGGACGCGCTGCATGCCGGGGCCCGGCTGTTCCTGGCCGCGCCGACCCTGGGCGCGTCGGCCCTGGCCCAGGCGCGGCGCGCCCCACTGGTGTTCCTGCCGCCGCTGGGCGGCGCCCAGCGCGATCTGGCCGCGCGGATGCGCCGGCTGATGCCGGTTCCGTGCGCCGACGACCCCCGGGACCCCGGCGTATGGGCGCCGCCCGACGAGGGCGTCACCACGTTGTGGGACGCGCTCGCCCCCGACCTGGACGATCTGCGCGGCGCCCAGCGCGTGGCGCGTACGCTCCGCCAACTCTCGCTCGCCCCACTGTGAGCATTCCACCGTAGACCCCCGCACGACGCCGGCATCCCCACCGCGTGCCCCGACCGAACGCCTCGCGTCGCCGAAGGCCCGTCACCCCTGGAGCCCGCCATGTCCGCCACGCCCCTCGAAACCACGACCGCCGGCACCCCCGCGGCCGAACCCACGATCGTGCGACCCCGCGTCCCCGACACGGACTGGAACGACTGGCGCTGGCACATGCGTCGACGCATCACCAACGTCGACAAGGCCCGCCGGTGGATCAACCTCAGCCCGGACGAGGAGCAGGCGATCGCCGGGGTCGCGGGCCGCTACCGCTGGAGCGTCACGCCGTACTACGCCTCACTGATGGATCCCGACGACCCGATGTGTCCGGTCCGGCAACAAGCCGTGCCCGCCTCGGGGGAGTTGGTCGAGTTCTCCGGCGCGGAGGTGGACCCGGTCGGCGACACGTACTACCGCAAGACCAACCGGGTCGTGCACAAGTACCCCGACCGGGTCATCATGTTGATCACCGAGGCGTGTCCGGTCTACTGCAGGCACTGCACCCGCAAGTTCCACACCACCGACGTCAACGGCACCTACTTCCGCGACGACGAGGGTGAGTCGTTCGACGAGGATCTGCGCTACATCGCGGAACACCCGGAGATCCGGGACGTGTTGCTGACCGGCGGGGATCCGCTCTCCTACCAGGACGGCAAGCTGGAGGAGATCATCTCGGGGCTGCGGGCGATCCCGAGCGTGGAGATCATCCGGATCGGCAGCCGGTTCCCGGTGTTGTTGCCGCAGCGGATCACCGACGACCTGTGTGCGATGCTCGCGCGCCACCATCCGGTGTGGGTGAACACCCATTTCAACCACCCGAAGGAAATCACCCCGGAGGCGACCGCGGCGGTGGACCGCATGTTGCGGCACGGCATCCCGGTGGGCAACCAGACCGTGCTGCTGCGCGGCATCAACGACGACGTCGCCACCATGCGCACGCTGATGACCGAACTGCTGCGCATCCGGGTGCGGCCGTACTACCTCTACCACTGCGACAACGTCACCGGTGTCTCGCACTTCATGACGTCGGTGGCCAAGGGCTGGGAAATCATGGAGGGACTCCAGGGCCACATCACCGGCTTCGGGGTGCCGCAGTACGTGCTGACCACCAGGATCGGCAAGATCCCGATCGCGCAGCCGTACTTCAAGGTCACCCCGGAGGGGCTGCACCTGCGCAACTACCGGGGCGAGGAGATGCTCGTCGACAACGCGGCGTGCCCGATCACGGAGGCGGACGCACGATGACCCTGGACAAGCGTCTCGGCCAACGTTTCCTGCCCTACGGCGCGAACTACCTCGACTGGTCCGACATGACGGAACTGCGCGAGGTGATCGACCATCGGGTGTTGTTCCGCTACCAGACCGAAACCGAGAGCATGGCCTCGCGGTTGGAACGTGAGACATCCGAACGCCTGGGCGCCGCCCATACGTTGGCCGTGCACAACTGCACCGAGGCGCTGCGGCTCGCGCTGATCGCCACCCGTCCCTCGATCGGCGACCCGGTGTACATCCCGGCGGTCACCTTCGTCGCGGTGGCCGGCGCCGTGTTGTCCTGCGGCCTGATCCCGGTGTTGGTCGACACCGACGACTCGTTGTCGCTGGATCCCACGCTGTTGCCGGCGGACGCCGAACGGGTGATCGTGGCGCACATGGAGGGCACGGTGGCGCCGCTGCCCGAGGGCGTGCCGTACGTCGTCGAGGACTGCGCCCAGTCGCTCGGCGCCCGCTTCCCGGACGGCCGTGCGGTGGGCACGGTGGGCTACGCGGGGACGTTCAGCTTCCATCACAACAAGGTGCTCACCTCGGGCGAGGGCGGGCTGGTGGTGACCAACGACGAGCAGGCGTGGGCGACGATGCGCTGCTATCACGACCACGGCTCCGCGCGGGTGCCCGGGCGCTATCCCACCTGGAACCAGGACGCCTATTACGGCGAGAACTTCGTCACCAGCGAACAGGTCGCCGCCGTCCAGTGCCAGCAGTTCCGCCACCTCGACGAGCTCCTCGACGGGCTGGAGCGCATGTACGCCATCGCCATGCGCGACCTGCCCGACCGCGCGGATCTGGAGGTACGCCCGCGCGCGGCGGGCGACGCGAAGGTCAGTCTGCGATTCCGCTGCCGGGACCGGGCGTTGCGCGACGCCGCCGTGGCCGCGCTGAGCGCCGAGGGCATCGCCAACTGGACGCTGAACAAGTACCTGTTGCCCGAGCATCCGGTGCTCACCGGCCGGCGCTCGCTCTACGCCGACGGCTTCCCGTGGAACCACGCGCCCGACGGGCCGCTCGCGCTCAGCCACGACGGATTCGCCCGCACCCGCGACCGGTTGGACCGCACCCTGTGCGTACCGCTGTCCCCGGAGTTGCCCGAGGCCGAACAGGTGGGCGCGGTCAAGGCCATCCGGCGCGTCCTGGAGGCGGTGTGAGCACGCGTCCGGTGTTGCTGATGGTGGACGACCGGGCCTCGTCGTTCACCCGCCACGCGGCCCGGGCGTTGCCGCAGGAGTTGGTGCTGCTGCGCTTCGCCGAGTTGCGGGGCGACCTGAGCGAGGACTACCTGCGCGAGACCGCGCACCTGCCGGCGTTCTGGGTGCGCGAAGGGGTGCCGTTGGCGCAGGAGGCCCGGCGCTACCGGGATTGGGCCGGCGAACTCCCGGTGGCGCCCACCCGGTTCTGCAATCCGTCCGAACCGCGCCAGCACCTCGCGCAGCGCTTCGCCGCCCTGGTCGGGCTGCCGCACCTGAGCGAACGCCAGGTGACCTGGGTCCGCGACAAGGCCGCGATGAAGGAGCGGTTTCGCGAGCTGGGCCTGCGAACCGCCGCGTTCGCCCGGGTGCGGTCGGCCGCGGAGGTGGCGCGGTTCGCCGAGCGGTACGGCCGGCCGCTGGTCCTCAAGCCGGTGGACTCGTTCGCCTGCGTGGACACCTTCCTGCTCCCGGGGCCCGAGGCCGCCGCCGAAATCGACTTCGCGGCGCGGGACTTCATGGTCGAGCAGTATCTCGGCGGCACCGAGTGGGAGGTGTGCGCGCTCATCCACGACGGCGAGGTGCTGGCCGCCTGGCCCAGCGCGATGCCCTGCCGCCCGCTGGACATCGTCGACGGCGCGATGAACGCCAACATCAGCGTCGGCACCGACGAGGGCCCGCCGGTGGATCTGCGCGCGATGCTTCAGCGCATCGTCACCGGGATGGGCATCGACCACGGCTACGCGCACATGGAGTTCTTCGTGGTCGACGGGGAGGTGTTCGCGGGCGAGATCGGGGTCCGGTTGGCGGGTTGCGAGATCCCCGCCAATCACGGGCACGCCTACGGATTCGACGTCTTCGGCGCCACGCTGGACGTCTACCTGGGCCGCCGGCCTCGGCTGGAGTACCGCGAACGCCGCTGCGCGGGCGATCTGCTGCTGCCCCTGCCCGGCTCGGGCATCGTGCGCCGGGTCACGGGGGCGGACGAACTCCTCTGCCTGCCGGGCGTGATCGAGGCCGTCCTGCGCGTCGGGGTCGGCGACCCGGTGGCGGCCCGGCGCGCCTCGCACAACGCCTCGGGTCACGTCCATGTCGTGGGCGACTCGATCGCGCAGGTCGAGCAGCGCATGCGGGCGGTGCTGGACGCCTTCACGATCGAGGTCGTCCCGGCCCGCGAGGCCGAGGCGATCGCGACGAACCCGGCGGACGAGGCCGATGCCGTCGCGGCGTCCCCGGACCGTGAACCCGATCCGGTGGCCCGATGACCGCGAGCCCGCGCCGAGACACCGAACCCGCCGCCGCGGAAACTCCGCCGGCGCCCCCCGCGACCGGCGGCGTCCTCGGCCGCTTCCGTACCCTGCTCACCCGCCCCCGGGTGGCCGCGGCGGCCTGGTGGAGCGTCGTCGCCCGGCTGCCCGTCTACCTGATGTCGCTGGCCATGGTGCTGACCATCCGCGAACAGGGCGGCAGCTACCCGCAGGCCGGCCTGATCGCCGCGCTGTACACGCTCGGCATGGCGCTGGGCAGCCCGTTGATCGCCCGACGGCTCGACCGCAGCGGACGCCGAGCCGTGTTGATCGTCACCGGTGTGGCCTACCCGGCGACGCTCGCGGCGCTGGTGTGGGCCACCCGCCCGGGTTCCTGGGCGCAGCCCGTGCTGGCCGTCGCCTCGGGGGTCGCGCTGCCGCCCACGAACGCGTGCATGCGCTCGTTGTGGGCGCGCATGCCGCTGTCGGACGACGAGCGTGAGAGCGCCTACCTCTGGGAGGCGCTGCTCACCGAGGTCCTGGTGATCGGCGCACCGCTGATGCTCGCGGTCCTGATGTCGTCCGGCTCCGCCGGGGTCGCGCTGACCACGGTCGCCGTGATCGGCGGCGCGGGCGCCGTGGGCCTGGCCTGGGTGCGGCTCCCGGCGAGCACCGAGGCGGCGTCGACCGGCCCGGAGCCGGCCGAGGCCGACGGCCGAGGCATACCGCGCCATCCTCTGCGCGATCCCTCGATGCTGGTGCTGCTGGGCGTGATGACCGCGTGCGCGGTCCCGATCGGGCTGATGACGCTCGCCATCCCGGCCTTCGTGTCCGCGCACGGATCGCCCGACGGCACCGGCGTGGTCTACGCGTGCTGGGGCGTCGGCAGCGCGGTGGGCGCCCTGTGGCTGGGGCGTGCCCCGTCGCGCGTCGCGATGCATGTGCGTTTTCCCCGGCTGGTCCTGGCCTTCGCGGCGGGCACCGGCCTGACCGTGTTGAGCACTTCCCCGCCGACCCTGGCGATCGCGCTGGCCGTCGGCAGCCTGCCGATCGCCATGGTGTCCGCGGGCGAGATGACCCTGGTCGGCGCGCTCGCCGATCGGCGGCTGCTGGCCCGGGCGTTCACTTGGGCCTCGCTGGCGACCGTGCTGGGCGACGCGGTCGGCCAGCAGGTCGGCGGCCTGCTGATCGACCCGATCGGCGCCCGCGGCGTGTTCACCGTCGCGTTCGGCGTGGCGCTGGCGGGAGCCGGACTGGCCTTCTCCGGTCGCCGGTTGCTGGCGCCCGCTGCCGCCGGCCCCGCGCGGTGCGCCACCTGATCGCCGCCGGCGGTGCGCGCCGCCCGTCGCCCCCCCACTCCCCTTCCGGTTCCCGCTTGCGCCGGTCGGCCCACAGAACACGAGGTCTCCCGTCATGAACGCCCCCGTCGTCGCCGAAGAAGCACCCGACCGCCCGGATCGCCGGCCGGCCACCGCGCTGTTCGGCGCGGTCGGTGTCGACCGACTGCCGCGGGCCGTGGCCGAGTTCCTCGCCGCGCCCGAGCACACCCCGGTACCCGTGCCGTGCGTGGGACGTCCGGACCTGGCGCACGCCGTCGAGCTGGCCGCCGGTCTGTACGCCGGTGTCGAAGTCCCGCAGCCGCTGGACGTCGGCGTGCTGCTCGGGCCGTTGGACCTGCCCGACGGGGTGTCGGCGCTGGCCCGCCCGCTCGCCCGCACCTGGGTGGCCGAGCAGGAGTTGGCGGACGCCGCCGGGTTCCGCCGCCGCCACCCCGGGACGCTGCTGATCGTGGGCTGCTACGACCGGCTCAACCTGGACCCGGTACGGGCGTTGCTGCTGACCACCTACCGCGACCGCGAGCCCGGACTGACCCTGCTGAGCGGGCGCGACGCGGCCTCGGTGGCCTGGAACGTGGCCAAGCAGTACGCCCGGCCGGCGGCCGGCGTCGACGCGATCGGACTGTTCACCGACACCGACCGGCCGCCGCACCCGGACGGCGTCCGGGTCTTCGACGACCGCGACTTCGAACACGTCGACATCCAGGCCGAGATCCTCGCCACTCGATGGCGCCGGGTGGCGTTCCAGGGCCACGGCAAGGACGACAGCGTCAACCTCGGCGAGTTCACCATCTGCGGCCTGAACCCCACCGCCCCGGCCCGCACGGGAGCACTCGGCCCCCGCTGCGCGTACGGACTGCCGTGCTACAAGCCCGAGGACAAGCTGGTCCCGCTCAACCGCGTGGAAGCCGTCGAGGTGGTGCTCAGCGCCTGCAACAGCGGCCCGCTCGCCGATCTCGCGCTGTACGACCCCAGGTACCAACTGTTGCTCAACGCGCTCGACGGTCCGGCCCGCACCGTCGTCTCCGCCGTCTCGGTGCACGATTCCGATCGGCCGGAGAACGTCGCGTGGATGCATGGGGCGTTGTCCGGCGCGGACTCGGTGGACATCCTCAACGCCAGTCTCGCCGGTTCGCATCCCTACCCCGCGTTCATGCGCTTCGGCCTCCCGCAGGGTGACGCGCCCGCCGCGCCGCCGCCCGCCGAGCACCGCCCCGACCCGCTCGTGCTCACCGTGGGCCGGCGGCTGACCACCCTGCTCACCTCGGAACTGCTGCCGCACAACCACGCGTTGCGCCCCAGGCTGGTCAAGCTCGCGCGCAAGGTGGATCTGTGGGTGTCCCGGCCGACCCATCTCGCCGACCAGTCGCCCGAGCAGATCCGTACCTCGCTCACGGCGGACCTGCAATCCCTGGACCACGTGATCGCCGAACAGGTCGCGGCGAACCCCGAGAACGAGCTGATGAGTTACCCCGCGCACTTCGGGGACCGCAGTTCGCTGGACCCGCAGGTGCGCGAGGTGACCTGCCATTGCGGGCGCCCTGCCCAGGAGTTCACCCGGCGAGGGTTGCTGCCGCACGTCTCGGACACGATCTGCGCGGTGTGCATGCGCTGCGGCGACGTCACCTTCCGCGTGCCGCAGGGCCCTTCGCTGCTGGCCCACGCCCAAGACGAGGTCGAGCAGGGCGCCGTGCTGGAGGTGCGCGCGACGCTCACCGCGGCCCGCCCGGGTCCGGTCCGGCTGGGGCTGTTCGTGCCCACCTACCTGCGTGAGGACACGACGGTGGAGCCGGGCATCGTCAAGATCCGGGCCGGGCACGAGCGGGCCCGGGAGGTCGCCTTCCGGGTGCGCTTCGCCGCCGAAACCGCGCCGCAGGCTTACTACTTCACCGTTTTCGCGGTCCAGGACCTGGCCGTCTCCACGGCTCGACGCCACTTCGGCGTCGTGCCGCGCCGCGGCTGAGCCGAACCCGGCAGCGCCACACCGCATTCCACCGACCGCACACCACCGAATTCCGCCGCGACAAAGGACGAATGCCATGGAAACCCGGTCCAAGCCCGAGATCGAACTCGTCGAGACCGACGGCGAGGTGACATTGAGCATCGGCGGCGAGCAGGCCATGCAGGCGTGGGAACGCGATCTGATGTGGGCGAGCGCCGACATGTTGTGCGAGTACGGCCGGGACTTCTACGAAGTCGGCCTGGGCCTGGGGCTGTCCGCGCTGCGGATCGCGGGCAACCCGGCCACCCGCAGCCACACCGTGCTCGAACTCTTCGACGAGGTCGAGGACCTCTTCCGGAGCAAGCACCCGACGCTGCCCGACAATCTCGCCATCGAACGCGGCGACTTCTTCCAGCGGGTCTTCGAGCTGCCCTCGGAGAGCCTGGACGGCATGTTCTTCGACCCGGCCCTGGACATGGAGGTCTGGACGGACGAGGCGCTGTGGGCCAGGACGATGCCGGAGGTCGTCCGGGCGCTGCGCCCCGGTGGGGTGTTCATCCCCTTCTTCAGCACCAAGCCGGAACTGCGTTGGCAGTACCTGCCGCACTTCCGGAGCATCCGGGTCGAGTCCCACCCGTACCAGGCGTACGACACCACCGAGTACACGTACGGCACGAGCGGCCAAGCCTACATCCAGTGTTTCCGCAAGACCTGACCATGCCATCCCCACGGCCCATTCCGGAGGTAGCCGTATGACCATCGCCCCCTCTACCGATTACCTGTGCGGCCTCGACGTGGGTTCGCTGTTCCTGGCCGGGCCCTTCATCCAACTCCTGGACCCGGCCACCGGCGAGATGCCGGACCACGCGCGAGCCCCGTTCGACATCCTGATCAAGCACTTCGAGGCACACGGTCTGTCCGTGCACAACGCGCACCGCCGCGAGGCGTGGGGCGCGGAGTTGATGCGGCCGGACCAGTGCACCCGGCTGGATCAGGACGAGATTCGCAAGGCCGACGTCTTCGTCGCGCTCCCGGGTTTCCCCGCCTCGCCGGGTACCCACATCGAGGTGGGCTGGGCCAGCGCCTTCGACAAGCCCATCGTGCTGATGCTGGAGCGGGGGCGGGAGTACACGTTCCTGGTGCAGGGGCTGCACACCGTGGCCACGGTGGAGTACGTGGAATACACGGACGTCGCGGAGGCCCTGCCCGAGTTGGACCTGGCCCTGCACCGGGCGGTGTCCCGCCACCGCGAGACGGCTCGCACGGCCTGACCCGCGCCGCCGGCAGGTGGCCGGGCCGCGCTCGGCCACCTGCGCTCGAACATCGCCCCCGGGGAGCGCGAGTCGCCGACCCGAACAGGGCTTTCGCCGCCGCCGATCCGATGGGGGAACCGATGAGGATCGGCACGGCCGTGTTCGCCGCCGTCGCCACGCTGCTCGCGGCGATCGGCGCGAGCTCCGCGTCGACGCGCGCGGCGTCGCCGGGCACCGTCCGCCTCGAACGGCCGCTCGTGGCGCACCCGGAGGCGGTACGGACCCCGGCCACGCCGTCGTACACGGTCGAGTTGACCGCCGACGCCCGGGGACGCGTGTGGACCGGCCACGAGCGGGTGGGCTTCTCCAACGCCTCGGCCGATCCACTCCCCGAGGTGTACCTGCGGTTGTGGGACAACGCGCACGGCACGTGTGCGGCACCGCCGATCACCGTCTCCGAGGTCACCGGCGGCGTCCCGGTCGCCCTCACGGTCGACTGCACCGCCCTGCGCATCGTCCTGCCCGTGCCGCTCGGTCCCGGCGAACGCGGCACGATCGGCTTCGGTCTGCGTATCGAAGTCCCGGACGGGATCGACCGGTTCGGCCACGACGACGAGCACGCCATACTCGGCAACGCGCTGCCGGTGCTGGCGATCGCGGACGCGGCGGGCCCGCATCTGGACCCGTATACCGACCACGGCGAGTCGTTCTATGCACTGGCCGCGGACTTCGACGTCACGCTGGAGCACCCCGCCAACCTGCGGGTACCGGCCACCGGCACCTCGGTCGACTCCCCGGGTTCGCCCGGCCGCGTCGTCACCACCGCGACGGCGCGCAGGGTCCGGGACTTCGCGTGGGCCGCCGGGGCGTTCACGCAGATCTCCGGTGCCTCAGCCACCGGGGTCGACGTCAACGTCTACGCGGACGGCGGCGTCACCGCGTCGAACGCCCGGGCCATGCTGGACGTCGCCCGCTCGGCCGTCGACACCCACGCCCGGCGCTACGGCGCCTACCCGTACTCGGAGTTGGACGTCGTCCTGGACGACGACCTGTGGTTCAGCGGCATGGAGTACCCGGGATTCGTCCTGGACCGCGTGCAATCCACCGCACTCGTGCACGAACTCGCCCACCAGTGGTGGTACGGGATCGTGGGCAACGACGAGTACACCGACCCCTGGCTCGACGAATCCTTCGCCGAGTACGCCACCGATCTCGCGCTCGGCCGGACCGGCGAAGACTGCGGGCGGGACGTCGCGTGGTCCGCGCCGACGGAGCGACTCACCAACTCGATGCGGTACTGGGACGCCCACCCGTCCCGGTACGAGGCGGTCGTCTACGACTACGGCAAGTGCGTGCTGCACGAGCTTCGGCGACTGATCGGCGACGCCCCGATGGACCGGCTGCTGCGCGGATACGCCGCCGACCACTGGTACGGGATCTCCACCACGGCCGAGTTCAAGCGAGCGGCCCAGGCGGCCACCGCGCACGACCTGACGCCGTTCTGGGCCCGGCACCGTGTCGACGGCTGACCCAGGACGTCGCTGCGATCCGGTCGCCCCGGGCCGCCGGCAATACCTGGACGCCAAAACCGAACTCGACTAGGTTTCTTGCGCGGCGTCCGGCGGCAGGCTCGTCCGGACGACCTCCGCGAGCGATGCGCCATGCACATAAAGCCTGTTCCATTCCATCTGGCTCGGTTGGGGGCTGGACATGCGTTGTACAGGTACGTCAGGCGGGAAGCCGAAAGCCCGGGTGCCGCACAGGCTCGCCGCCTTGGTGATCGTCGCGGCACTCGCCGCGACCGGATGCAGCCGCGCCGACCCCGAGCCCGCGGCCGCACGCCCCGACGCCGGCACGCCTCGGGCGGGAACGGCCGCGCCGGTGCCGCCCGGCGACACCGCCGCACCGTCCCCGCCGCCGACTTCGGTCCCCCCTGCGGTGCCGACGGCGGCGCCCGGCACCAAGGCGCCCGAGCACGACGCGTTCTTCGACCCGCCCGTCCCGCTCCCGCCGGGAAAGCCCGGCGAGGTGATCCGCCGACGGCCGTTCGACGTCCCCGGCGCGGGCACCAAGGGCGCGGCCGAGGAAGTGCTGGTCATGTACACGACCACCGGCACCGACGGCAGACCCGTCGCCGCGACCGGCACCGTCGCCCTGCCCAAGGGCCCGGCTCCCGCCGGGGGTTGGCCCATCGTCGCCTGGGATCACGGCACCGTGGGCATCGGCACCATGTGCGCACCCTCGCGCGGCTTCCTCGCCGGCATCGGCGGCTTCGACATCCGGGCCGAACTGATCCGACGCGGCTACGCCGTGGTGCAACCCGACTACATCGGCATGGGCGTCACCGGCGTCAAACATCCCTATCTGCAAGGAAAACCCGCCGCCTACGCGACGCTCGACCTGGTCCGCGCCGCCCGCACGATCAACCCCGACCTCGGGCAGACCTGGTTCGTCGGCGGCCACTCCCAAGGCGCCCACGCCGCCTTGTGGACCGCCGACCACCAGCCGCGATACGCCCCCGAACTCCCGCTGGGGGGCGTCCTCGCGTTCGCGCCGGGCACCGGCTTCCAATTCATGCCCGGACTCGTCGAGCAACGCGACGCGACCGCGGCCCCGTACATCGGCATCTTCCTGATGCTCCTCGACGGAGCCGCGGCCGCCGACCCCTCGGTCAAACCCGACCAACTGCTCACGCCCGCCGCCCTCGCCGTCGCCGACGCGGCCTGGACCGACTGCCTGAGCACCGTGATCGGCGGCGACTTGCCCGACCCCGCCGACGTCCTCAAACCGAACGCGGACCTCGGCCCGCTCACCGCCTCGCTCGAAGCCAACGCCACCGACCAGGTCACCCCCGCCGCCCCGGTGTTCCTCGCCCAGGGCAGCGCCGACCCCCTGGCCCCGCTCAACCTGCCGATGGCCCAGGCCCTGTGCGCCAAGGGCGCAAGCATCGACTACCGCACCTACCCCGACCAGGACCACGGCCTGAACGACTTCCAGCCCTCCGGCACCGACGCCCTCACCTGGCTCCAGTCCCGCCTGGACGGCAAACCACCCACGCACACCTGCGCCTTCTGACCCGACGCGGGCAACCCGGCCCCGGCCGGATCCACTTCCCGCACCCGCGCTTCCGCCGCTCGTTGCGCGCGAGCGTCGGGCGGGCGATCATGGCGATCATGGAGCGGCCGAGGCGGATGATCGAGTGTGGGGACTTCGTTCTGCGGAGTTGGCGGGCGCAGCGGGACTTCGCGGCGGCGTTCACGTTGATCGAGGAGTCCCTGGAGCACCTGCGGCCGTGGGAGCCGTGGGTCGCGGCGCACAGTGCGCAGCACACCCGGGAAATGCTCGCGAGGTTCGAGGCGAAGTGGGCGAGCGGGGAGATGTACAACTACGCCATCGTCGAGGACGGCGTCCCCGCCGGCATGTGCCAGAGCTACCGCGAGCCCGAATCCCGGGGCCGGCGCCTGGGCTACTGGTTGCACCCCGCGGCGACCGGCCGGGGCACCGCCACGAAGGCGACGGCCGCCCTGGTCGCCGAGATGTTCACCCTGCCGGACGTGGCGTACCTGGAGATCACCCACGACCTGGCCAACACCTCCAGCGCCGCCATCCCGCGCCGGTTGGGCTTCACCGAGATCCGACGTGATCCGGGGACACCGCCCACGGCTCCCGCCGGCAGCGGAATCGAGGTGGTCTGGCGGCTGGACCGCCCCACCCCGGACACCGACGACACTCGCCGCCCCTGAATCGAACGAGACGACCTCCGGACCGGGTCCGCCCGCGTGCGGTGCGCACACGAGCGTGCCCGCCCCCGGTGCGGCGGGGGGCGGGCACGGTATCGGGACGGACTCGCGGGGTCAGACTCCCGTCGGGTCCTTCACGTACGACGACTCGGCTGCCGGGGCCGCCGGCGTGGGGCCGCCCTCGCTGAGGCCGAACCGGGCGTGGAACCTGCGCAGCGGGGCCGGCGCGTACCAGGCCGAGCGGCCGAGCAGGCGCATCGCGGCGGGAACCAGGATGCCGCGTACGGCGATTGCGTCGATGAGGATGGCCAACCCGCTGCCCAGGCCGAACAACTGCATGAAGCTCAGCTCGGCCGTCCCGAAGGCGAAGAAGCTCACCGCGAGCAGGCAGGCCGCCGCGCTGACGATGCGGCCGGTGTGCCCGAGGCCGTCGGCCACGGCGGACTCGGTGTCCAGGCCCTGGTCGTGCAGTTCCTTGATCCGGCTGGTGACGAACACCTCGTAGTCCATCGAGAGTCCGAAGGCGATGCAGAACATCAGCATCGTCATCGAGGTGTCCATCGGCTGTGGCGTGAAGCCGAGCACCGAGGCGAGGTGCCCGTCCTGGAAGATCCAGGTCATCACGCCGAGCGTGGCGCCCAGGCTGATCATGTTCAGGACCAGTGCGCGCAGCGGTTGCACGATGCTGCCGGTGAACAGGAACAGGAGGAGGAAGGTGGTGAGGGCGATCAGCGCCGCGGCGAGCGGGATCCGGCCGATGATGGAGTGCTTGGCGTCGACCAGTTCGGCCCCGCTGCCGCCCACCAGGGGGTGCGTGCCGACCGGCGGGGTGACCGCGCGGATCTTTTTCGCCAGGCTCTGGCCCTCGTCCGACTTCGGCGCCAACGCGCTGATCACGTTGATGCGTTGCGCGTCGGGCCGGCCGAGTGCGGTGTTGCCCGGTCCCGGTGCGGCGGCGCGTCCCTGGACGTAGGTTCCGGTGGCCGCCTCGACGCGGATGATGTCCTTGTGCCGCGAGAGTTCGGCCGCGTACGCGTCCAGCGGGCCCCGGTCCACGGCCTTGTCGATGACGATGTGCAGGGCCGCGGCGTCGTCGCCGTCGAAGTTCTTGCGCAGTTCCCCGGTGACCTGGCGGCTCTGCGCGTCCTCGGGCAGTACCCGCTCGTCCGGCGTGCCCAGGTTGATGCCCAGCAGCGGGCTCGCCGCCAACAGCAGCACCCCGAGCACGGGCAGCGCGGTGAGCGCGGGCCGCCGCATGACGGTGCGCGCCAGCCGCCCCCACAGCGGCGCCCGGGAGGCGACGCGCTCCTTCTTCGCCCACGGCATCCGCCCGTTGTTGACCCGATGCCCCAGCACCACGAACAGGGCCGGCATCACGAACAGGGTGCTGATCGCCGCGATGGCGACGACCCCGACCCCGGCGTAGCCGAACGAGCGAAGGAAGTACTGCGGGAACACCAGGAGTGCGCCGAGTGCCGCCGCCACCGTCGCCGCGGAGAACGCGACGGTGCGGCCCGCGGTGTTCACCGTCTGCCGGACGGCGTCGTCCACGCTCGCCCCTGTCGCGAGTTGCTCGCGGAACCGGCTCACCATCAGCAGCGCGTAGTCGATGCCCAGCCCCAGGCCCAGCGCGGTGGTGAGGTTGGTCGCGAAGATCGAGACGTCGGTGACGCTGCCCAGGAAGTAGAGCTCGGCGAACGTGCCCGCGATGGCGATGATCCCGATGGCCAACGGCAACAGGGCCGCGACGACGCTGCCGAAGACGATCAGCAGCAGTATCAGGGTCAGCGGCACCGCGATCGCCTCGGCCAGGAGCAGGTCCTTGCCCGACTGGGTGCCCATGTCGCTGCTCACGGCGGCGCCGCCGCCGGCCTGGATGGTGAGTGCGTCCTTGTACGACCCGGTGTAGGCGTCGATGATGCTCTTGGCGTTCTTTTCCCGTGTGGTGTCGTCACCCTTGACGTGGGCGAGGACCATCGCCTGGCGGCCGTCCTCGGAGCGCAGCGTGGGGCTGTCCGTGTCCCAGTAGGAGATCACGTTGTCCAGGTTCCGCTCCTTTCTGAGGTCGGCCGCCAGGGCCTGGCCGCCCTGTTTGGCGGCCGGGTCGTCGATGCCGCCCTTGGGGGCGCGAGCCAGCAGGATCAGGTTCGTCTCCCCGCCGAACCTCTTCTCGATGACCTCCCGGGCCTGGGTGGACTGCGAGGCCGGGTCGTCGTAGCCGCCACCCATCAACTTGCCGAACGCGCCGGCGCCGGCGGCACCCATGAGGGCCAGAGCAACGACGGCGACGATCAGTACGAGCCGGGATCGGCGAATCGCCAGTTCCGCTATGCGCTCAAACACGCGCTTTCTCCTTTTTGTCCTTGCGATGACGCGACATGAAGCAGCCGGGAGCGGCATCGAGTGCCGGGATACGTGGCGAGGCGACCGAGAATTTAGCCGCCTTGCCGTTCGTTATAAGTTGTAACGCTCGCGAACGGCTAACGTCAAGTACTTGCGTGATAACTTCTAACCAGAACTTGAGTATGTAGCTGTCGCCGCCCGAAAAAGCGGGTTTCGGTGAATTTGCACCGGAGCTACGGCGGAGTTGTGCCAGGGCTATGGCAAGAGGGGGGTACCGCGTGAAAGGGCCCCGCAGCCTCGCCGACACCCGCCGCACGGCCCGTGCCCGACTACCACGCTCCGGAGGACGTCACGGAAATCGTGGCCAGGATGACGGCGACCCTGTTCCACGCCTGCCCCGGGCCATCCGGGACGGCCCCACCTCGCAGGCGCCGTCGGCCGCCCGGTCCTCGCCGAACGCCGCCCCGCCGGGCCCGGAGGCGGTACGAACGGGCCCGCCGGGGCGGGGATTCCCTATGCGGACGGGTCGTCCGGCCGGCGAATGCGCACGACGCCCCGGCCCAGGTCGACGTCCGGGCGCTTGGGCGCGCCGTCTTGATCCTCTTCGCGCAGCACGAGTTCGACCCGGCGCTGCTCCAGTTCGAGCCGCTTGCCCGGGGAGAACAGCGCGTGCAGATCCTCGGTGCCGGTGGCCCGCATCCCCCGGGTGGCCTGGGGGCCGTCCGTGCGGCCACGCTTGCGGCCGACCCACCAGTAGACCCGCATCCCGACCGCGAACACGAACGGCGCCAGGAGCAGGGCCGTCACGAGAGGGAAAACCAGTTTCCACATGGCCCGTCAACGTCGGCCGCGCCCGGCGGGTTCCCCTCCGACGACGCCATCACCCGATCCACACCGGCCGGTTCGCGAAAGTCGCGGCTGCCGCCGGCTGCTTCACTGGCCGGCGACGACGATGCAGCCCTGCAGTTCCTCGACCGCCTCGGGGGCACCCTCGATCGTCACACCGCTCGCTTCACCGGGACTCGTGCGATTCCACACCCAGCGCAACAACGCGCTCGGCGGTCCGCTGATGGTCACGTCGGTCGCGTCATCGCCGGACTCGGCGCCGACCGTGGCGTCCTCGACCGCGAACAGGCCCGGTCCGGTGCGCACCCGCCACGCGGCACCGTCGGTGCGCAGCAGGTAGCGGCGGCCCGGCGAGTCGATCAGGAGGTCGGTGAAGTGGTCGGCCCACTCGCCGACGCCGTAGGCCACGAAAATCTTGAGCAGTTCGTCCACGCCGTCGACGGCGAGATCGTCCGGGATCGGCACGACCGTTTGCCCGGCGCCCAGTTCGGCGTCGATGCGGTGCACGACGGTCTCCTGCGCCATGCGCCGAATCCAGAAGCCGACGGTCTGGTCCGGGCCGTACCAGGTGCCGGCCGGATCCTGCGGGCTGCGCGCGGCGAACTCGGCGCACAGCGCGGCGTACGAGCGCTCCAGCAGGGCGAGCGGCTCCTCGTCGGCGAGGCCCTTCGGCGGCCAGGGGTCGGGCTCGGCGGCCTGGCGCATGGACAGGGTCTTGTGCAGGTAGACCCCGCCGACGTGTCGGGTCAGGTCGGCGACGGTCCAGCCGGGACAGGTGGGCACCGCCCCGGCGGGGGCGAGCGCCGCGAGGGCGCGCAGGCGGGCGTAGTCGGCCGCGAGGCAGTCGAGGTATCGGGAGTACTCCATGACGGGCAGCTCAGCACACGACCCGGCCCGAGGCAACGCGATTGCGCCCCTGGGGACATCCGCGCCGTCACCGCCGCCCGCCCGGTCGGCGGGTGGCCGCGGAGGGCGGCACCGTGCCACAGAATTCGGCGAGGAGCAGGTACCCGGCCGCGTCGGTGTCGCCCGCCCAGTCGGTGTTGAAGTCGACCACCAGGGTGTGCCCGCCGTCCCGGGTGCTGTAGGCCATGCTCTGCGAGCCCGGCAGGAAACCGGTGTGCCCCCAGACCTGCGTACCGCAGGGCAGGGTGGCGCGGAAGATGCCCAGCCCGTCGTCCTGGCCGTCGCCGAAGTCGGGCGAGGGCACCGTGGTCGTCATCTCGGCGAGCTGCGCCTCGGGCAGCAGTCGGCCGCGCATCAGGGCGTCGAGGAAACGGTCCAAGTCGGCGGTGCCGGAGACGAGTTCGCCGGCCGCCCAGCCCCAGGACGGGTCGAACTCGGTGATGTCGTGGACCGTTCGACTCGGGTCGTCGGGGAACTTCGTGTACATCCGCCCGCTCGGCGCGGGAAGTCGGGGGTAGTGGCCGGGCAGGAGCGTGGAACGCAACCCCAGCGGCGCGAAGATCCGCCGCTCGGCCTCCGCCGCGTAGGGGTGGCCGGTCACCCGTTCGACGATCATCGCGGCGAGCACGTACTCGGTGGTGGTGTAGTTCCACCCGGTACCCGGCGCGAACCTCGGTTCGTGCCTCATCGCGATCGCGACGAGTCGTTCGGGTGTCCAGGTGTCGTAGCGATGGGCCAGGAAGTCCTTGCCCAGCAGGTGCAGGTCGGGGTCCTCCGTGTAGTCCGCGAGGCCGCTGGTGTGGTTGAGCAGTTGGCGCAGGCTGATCCCCCGGCCGTCGTTGCCGTTTCCCCGAACCACCCCCGGCAGCCACTTCTCCACACTGTCCGCGAGGCGCACCCTCCCCTCCGCCTCCAACTGAAGCAACACCGTGGCGATGAACGGCTTGGCGATGCTCCCGGCCCGAAACCGATCGACCGGCCTCGGCGCCCGCCCCGTCCCGAGGTCGGCAACCCCGGCCGTCCCGCTCCACACCCCACGCGCGTCCCGAGCCCGCACCACCACCCCCGGCACCCCCGCCCGCACCGCGAAGTCCATGGCCGCCCGGGTCTGTTCATGCCCCCCACCCGACACATCGGCCGCCCCGACCCCCGTCGCCGAGGCCCCTGCCAGGGCCACCGCCACCACCACCCCCACAGCCGCCGACGCCCTCCGCCCAGCCCGCATCCCGAATCCCTCCTTCACACCCCCGCGCCCGCCACATACCGCTTTCCGTCATCATGACGCACCTCCGGGTGATCGAGGAGGTGGACGCCCACGCTCACCCGGCCATCCCCAGGCTCGAAACATCCGCCGTCACACGCGCGGTCCCAGGAACAGGCCGCCGCTGGCGTCGATGACGTGGCCGGTGATCCAGCGGGCGGCGTCCGAGGCGAGGAACGCGACGACATCGGCCACGTCTTCGGGGGCGCCCAGCCGGTCGAGGGCCGTTGTGGCGGTGATCAGGTCGGTCAGACCCGGCGCTTCGAAGAAGGAGCCGTTGGTCGCCGTTCGGGTGGCGCCCGGCGCCACGGCGTTCACCGTGATCCCGCGCGATCCGAGTTGATTGGCCAGCGTCCTGCTCATCGTCTCGACCGCGGCCTTCGTCATCGCGAAGGACGTCTGGCTCGGGCTTGCCATCCGCGTGGCCACCGACGAGATCGAGACGATCCGGCCACCGTCACGGAATAACGGCAGGGCCCGCTCGATGGTGAAGTACACCGCTCGCACGTTCACCGCGAACAGATGGTCGAACTCCGCTCGTGTGGTGACCCCGAGCGGACCGGCGGGCGCGGCCGCCGCGTTGTTGACGAGGATGTCGAGCGCCCGCCCGGCCAGACCGGCCTCCACCCCGGCGAACAGCGTCTCGACGTCGTCGTCCACGCCCAGCCTCGCCCCGACGGCGAACGCGCTGCCGCCCGCGCGTTCGATCTCCTCGACCGTCGCCTTCGCACCGGCCTCGTCCGTACCGAAGTGCACGATGACCACCGCCCCGTTCGCCGCCAACCGGGCCGCGATCGCCTGCCCGATGCCGCGCGATGCCCCGGTCACCAGGGCCGTCTTGCCGGTCAAATCACACATACAGACCACCATTTCATGTTAGTTACTACCAATCTGGTAGCTGCTATCACTCCGGTAGGGTCTACCACATGCCTGATCAGCCCTCAAAGTTGCGAACGCGACGGCGCACCGAGACCCGGCGCACCATCCAGGAGCACGCGGTGCGGCTCTTCACCGAACGCGGCTACGACGCCACCACCGTGGCCGAAGTCGCCGAGACCGCGGGCATGTCACCGATGACCGTGTATCGGCACTTCCCCACGAAGGAAGACCTCGTGCTCGTCGACGAGTACGGTGCGCTGGTCGCCGAGCGCATCCTCGCCCAGCCCGCCACCCAGCCCCTGGTGCGCCGCATCGGCAACGCGCTCGTCGACTCGGCCACCGCGTTGACCGGCCGCGAACACGGCGAAGGCCCGTCGGTGGGCGAGGAGTTCCTGCTGGCCCGGCTGCGGCTGATGATCTCGACGCAGGCGTTGCGGGCCAGGCATCTGGACAACCACTACGTCCTGCAACAGGCCATCGTGGACGCCCTCGGCGACGACACCACCGACCCGGACACGGTGTTCCGCGCCCAAGTGGCGGCCAGTGCCTGCCTGGCCGCGATGCACACGGCACTGGTGCGCTGGGTCGAGGACGACGGACGCACCGAACTTCCCACCGTGATAGCCAAGGCCCTCGCCGCCTTCGGCGCGGACACCGTCGGCGTCGAAGGCGGCGACCCGCTCACCTGAGGAAAGGATCTTTCGGGCACGCGTCCGAAGGAACGACCCGGACGCCGAAGTACCATTTGCCGTCCGGGAGTTACTCCCCGATGAGAGGCACCGTGTGCCACCCCCGCAGGATGTTGTGCAGGCGCCGGGTCGGCACTCGATCGGGGTTGGGGGCGAGGTTCCGAAAGCGCGTGGCCAACGCGGTGAGGACGGCGTCGAATTCCAGGGCCGCGAGGTGATTCCCGGCGCATTGGTGGATACCCGCCCCGAGCGCGAGATGATCGCGGCTGTTCCGGGTGACGTCGAACGTGTCGGCGCTCGGCCCCCACTTGCCGCGGTCACGCCCCGCGGAGCCGTACAACAACAGGACTTGATCGCCCGCCGGTATCCGGGTGTCGCCGACGCGCACCTCGCGGGTGGTACGTCGGCCGAAGAACTGTATCGGTGCCTCCATCCGCAGGGCCTCGGCCAGGACCGCTTCGCCGGGGACGGCGCGATCGCGGATCGCCGCCCACTGACCGGTGTGCGCCGACAGGTACAGGGCCGAGGTGATCGCGTGGATGGTGGTGTCCATGCCGGCGACGGTGTAGGAGAGCATCAACGGCACGGCCTGGGCCTCGTCGATGTCGCCGCGATCGGCCGCGGTGTGGATGGCACCGAGCCAACTGTCGGCCGAGATCCGATCCCGGGTGGCGACCCGGTCGAGATAGCGGAACATCTCCTCGGCATGCGGAAACGCGGCCCGGGTGCGCGCGTTGTCCGGGCCGAACGTGTCGAAGGTCGCGTCGGCGAGCTCCAGGAGCAGCACGCGATCCTGCTCCGGCAGGCCCATCAGACGCATCACGACGCCGGCGACGAACGGAGCCGCCAGGTCGGCCACGGCATCGAAGACACCGTCGCCCGGCAGCCCCTCGACCAGGGCCCGGGCACGTTCGTGCATGCCCAGGGCGAGGGATTTCACCGCCCGGGGCGCGAGTTGCCGCGACAACACCCGACGCAGCCGCGCGTGCGCGGCGCCGTCCGTACCCACCACGGTGCCCGCCAGGAAGCGGTCGTTGACCGGATCGGTCAGCGCGAGTGCCCGTTCGCTGGAGTAGGTCGCCGGATCCCGCAGCGCCGCGGCGACCCCCGCGTGCCGGGGCAGCGCCCACACGCCGTGCGCCTCCAGGCGTACGACCGGGCCGAGTTCGCGTAAGCGGGCATAGGTCGGATAGGGGTCGCTCAGGGTGGCGTCGTCGAAGAGGTCGATGTCGCCAAAAGCGTGCACGCAGAGCCTTTCGTCGGGGCCGCCCGGCGGCGCCCGCGGTTTCGCGCGCACGCCGACGACGGAGATCGCCTGGCGGATGCGGCCATGGTCGGTCGCGCCCCGACGAGGGGTCAAGGGCGCGTCGAAGCACACGGCGCACACGGGCGCGACCGGTAGGCTCCCGAGCCCGCCGGGCACCCCACGAAGGCCCCCGTCAGCAACCCTCGTCGCCGTACATCAGGTGTTCCCAGTCGGTGACCGCGCGGCAAAAGCGATCCCACTCCCGCGACTTGAGCCGCAGGAACAGGGTGGACAGCTCGGGCCCGAGCCCGCACGCGACGATCGGGTTGTCGGCGAACCGGTCGAGCGCCTCCCGAAGCGTGGTGGGCAGCAGACCGAACGGCGACGGGCCGGTGTCCGCGCAGTCCCGGGGCGGCCCGGGATCGGTGCTGTTCTTCAAGCCGTCCTCGATCGCGGCGATCAGCACCGCGTGCGAGAGATACGGATTGACCATGGCGTCCGGCAGTTTGACCTCCAGCCGCCCGTTGTCGGGGAACCGCACCGCGCACGTCTTGTTGTCGATGCCCCAGTCGACCTCCGAGGGGGCGAACCTGCCCGTGTCGCACAGGCGTTTGTAGGAGTTCACGGTCGGCGCCAGGACGGCGGTGATCGCCGCCGCGTGGGCGAGGATGCCGCCCAGGGCGTGTTTCCCGGTCCGGGTGAGGTGCAGCCCGGGCACGGCCGGGTCGACGAAGACGTTGCGGTCGCCGTCCCACAGGCTGATGTTGTGGTGGCAACCGTTGCCCAACTCGCCCTCCGCCGGTTTGGGCATGAAGCTCACCTCGGCGCCCAGGTCCCGGGCGACCCGGCGGCAGATCTGCCGGTGCAGGACCAGCCGGTCGGCCGTGCGCTCGGCGAGATCGAACGTCCAGTTCAGTTCGAGTTGCCCGGGGCCCTCGCAGTTGCCCTCGCTCATGTCCAGACCGAGCGCGCGGCCGTAGTCGACGACCGTCTGGTAGACCGGCCGCAGCCGATCCATCTGCTCGATGTGCAACAACGGGTGGGGCGTTCCCGGTCGATGTGCGCTCTCGACTCCCGGGACCGACCAGGTGACCTCGGGTTCGCAGCCGCTGCGCAGTTCCAGCCCGGTGCGGTCGCGGAATCCGGCGTGCACCCGGCGCAGGTTGCCGCGCACGTCCAGCGGCACCGGCCGGCCGCCCATCTCGCCGGGGGCGTGCGGCGGTTCGTACATCCGACAGAAGAAGAACCCGGTGCGCGGGTCCCACGGCAGGATGCCGAAGCTGTCCAGGTCCGGCAGCAGGACGATCTCGCCCCGCTCGGCGTCGCCGCCCAACATGCTGCCGTCCCGGTCGAGTTGGAGATCGGCGAGGCACCCGGGGTGGGCCCGGACGCCGTTCTCCGCGATCCGCCCGAGGTGCTCGGCGTGCACCACCTTGCCGACGACGCGGCCCGTCAGCGTGACGACCTGGCAGTAGAGGTACTCCACACCGGCCTCGGTCATCCGCGCCCGCACGTCCCGCAGGGCCGCCGGGTCGGTGTTCAGCTCGCGATGCTTGTGCAATTCGGTATCGGTCGAGGGGCTCGCCATGCGCTTCTCGCTTCGGTCGACCTGCGCGCGTGCACTGAGGTACACACCGGATGCCCGGGCGCTCCCACCCGCGGGCATCGCCCGACCGGTTCCCGGCTCGGGACCCGCCGCAACGCCATGCCACCCGATCAGGCGAGTGCCCGGGCCGGTCGGTCGGCGGCCCGCCCGGCGCAGCGGGGAGCGCGTCCCGGACGGCCCAGTCCGGCGGGCGCGGACCGCCGCGCCCCATGACGCTGGTGTGGGGAGAGCCGGCCACCCAACCGTTCGCCGTCTCACCGGACGCCCCGAGTTCATCCCGTCCCACGGCCCGACGCCCGGGGCTCCGCCACGAGCCTCGTCCCCGAACCCGCCTCCGGACGGCCGCACCGAACCGCAACCACGCCCGCCCCCGAGGGGGGCATGGGAGGTCCACCGTGAACGTTTTCGAGACTCTGGAGTCCGAGGTGCGCAGCTATTGCCGCCACTGGCCCACGGTGTTCGACCACGCCCGGGGCAGCCACCTCGGTGACGAGGCGGGGCACACGTACCTCGACTTCTTCGCCGGGGCCGGTGCACTCAACTACGGACACAACAACCCCATGCTCAAACGGGCCCTCCTGGACTACATCGAACGCGACGGCATCACGCACGGCCTGGACATGGCCACCACCGCCAAACGCGCCTTCCTGGAGTCGTTCGAGAGCCTGATCCTGTCCCCGCGTCGGCTGCCCTACAAGGTGATGTTCCCGGGCCCCACGGGCGCCAACGCGGTCGAGGCCGCGCTGAAGCTGGCCCGCAAGGTCACCGGACGCAGCCCGATCGTCTCGTTCACCAACGCCTTCCACGGCATGTCCCTGGGCGCGCTCACCGTGACGGGCAACGCCTTCAAGCGGGCCGGGGCCGGCATCCCGCTGGTGCACGGCACCCCGATGCCCTACGACGGCTACTCCGACCACGATCACCACGAGGCTCCCGACTTCCTGTGGTTCGAGCAGTTGCTCGACGACCCGGGGTCGGGCCTGGACCATCCCGCGGCGGTGATCGTCGAGACCCTGCAGGGCGAGGGCGGGATCAACGTGGCCCGGCCGCAGTGGCTGCGCGCACTCGCGGGCCTGTGTCGGCGCCACGACATGTTGCTGATCGTGGACGACATCCAGATGGGCTGCGGCCGCACCGGCGGGTTCTTCTCCTTCGAGGAGGCCGGCATCGTCCCGGACATCGTCACGCTCTCGAAGTCGATCAGCGGCTACGGCCTGCCCATGGCGCTGTGCCTGTTCAAACCCGAGTTGGACATCTGGGAGCCGGGCGAGCACAACGGCACCTTCCGCGGCAACAACCCGGCCTTCGTCACCGCGACGGCCGCGCTGCACACCTACTGGGCCGACGAGCAGACCCCGAAACAAACCGCCGGCCTGGGCGTTCAGACGGAACAGGCACTGCGCACGCTCGCCGACGACATCGCCCCCGAAACGGTCGAGGTACGCGGGCGCGGCCTCGTCTGGGGGCTGGCCTTCGACGACCCGGACCGCGCCTCCGCGGTCTGTACCCGTGCCTTCGAGCTCGGCCTGCTGGTGGAGACCTCCGGCCCCCGGAGCGAGGTGGTGAAACTGATGCCGCCGCTGACCGTGTCCCCGGAGGAACTGCACGACGGACTGCGCATCGTGACCCGGGCCGTCCACGAGACCGCCTGAACCCGAACGCCCCCGGCGCACGACGCGACGCAGACGCACCGTTGCGCCGGGGGCGCGCTACCCCCTGCGGGCTTCGAGGGCGTCCAGGATCAGGTCCAGGCCGTAGCCGAACTCGCTCGTGTGGTCGTAGTCCGGCCGGAGGGCGTGGTCGACGATCATCTCCGTGAGGTACGGCAGCTCGTCCGCCGACACGTGCGCCAGGATGCCGCCGACCACCTCTTCGACATCGTCCGGGGTGGTCACCGGCAGGTTCGCCTCCTGGAGGACGTAGCCGCCGATGTAGCTGTCGACGAGCGAGACGGCGTGCGCGGCCATCGCCAGGGTGAACCCCGCCTCGCGCAGTACGCCGAGGACGGCGTCGTGGTGGCGCAGTGTGGCCGGGCCCGGGTTGCGGCGGGAGTCCATCAGGCCGAGGGCCCAACTGTGCCGCGACAGGACCGCGCGCGCGGAGCCGGCGCGTACCCGGATCGCGTCCCGCCAGTCGGCGGACCCGGCGTCGGGCAGCTCGATCGCGGTGAACACCTCGTCGACCACGCCGTCCAGGATCGCGTCCTTGTTCGGCACGTGGTGGTAGAGCGACATCGCCTCCACGCCGAGTTCCTGCGCCACCTTGCGCATCGTGATCGCCTCCACCCCGCCGCGATCCGCGACCCGGATCGCGGCTTCCAGCACGCGGCTCCTGCTGAGCGGGCGGCGTGGCGCGGAGGGTTGCCGGGCGCGGCGTGCTTGCGGCGGTGGTGGCGGGGCGGGTGGTGACACGGCAGCTCCAGGTGGACGGGCGTGTTGACAAGCTTACATGCGTAAGTCAGCCTTACGAGCGTAAGTCCCCCGGTCGCGAAACGCACCGGGAGGTCGACCGATACGGAAGGGGATCTCGATGCCGATGCCCAGGTGGTGGGGCCAGGTGAACAAGCGGGTGTTCAACCCGCGGGCGATCGCCGGCGGGAAGTGGCCGGTGCTGACCCACGTCGGGCGCACGTCCGGCGCCACGTACCGCACGCCGATCGACGCGCACCCCGTCGACGGCGGCTACCTGTTCGTACTGGTGTACGGATCGGGCTCGGACTGGGTGCGCAACGTGCTGGCGGCCGACGGGGCGCGGCTTCGGGTCGGGGGCCAGGAAGTGCAGCTCGCCGCCCCGCGCCTGGTCGGGGAGACCGAGGCGTTCCAGGCGCTCGCGTCGGACGTGGCCCGGCCGCCGAAGTTGTTCCGCATCACCGAGTTCCTCCGCATGGACCGGGTCGCCGGCTGACGTGCGGGCGCCGGTTCGACGACCGGCCACCCGGCGGCCCGGCCCGCGCCGTGCACCGGGATCCTCGCGCCGACCCTCGCGAGGATCCCGCCCGGCGCGGCGGCGGGCGAGCACCCTCCCGGGATCGCCCCGAACCTCGTCGCGACCGTGCGACCTGCGCGGACGGGTATATTCGCTGCCGCCGATCGATCGAGGCCGGCCCCGGGACGGCCCCTCGGCTCGAACACGGTTCCGCCCGTCTCGTGGTGATCGTCCACGAGCCGTGAAGGAGAGCGACGATGGAGCCCGACCACGCGGGGGCGACCCGCGAGACGAACGGGGCCGGTCGCGCTCGCCGAGCGTGCACCCGGTGGCTGCGCACGGCCGTCACCGTTCGCACGGTGCGCAACGACGTGCTGATCGCACTCGTGGCGGGCGCCCTCGACGTGCTCTCCTATGTCTCTCCCGAACAACGCGACGTCATCGGCGTCACGCCGGCGGGAGTCGTGTTGTCGGTGCTGGGCGCCCCCTTCCTCGTCGCGCGTCGACGCCGTCCGATGGCGGTCCTCACGGCGGTGCTGGTGACCCAGGTGATCTTCGTGGCCGTGGTCGGGCCGACCACGCACAGCTATGGCGGCGTGATGGCGGTCGCCGTGTACACCGTCGCCCGCTATCGGCCGACCCGCGACATCGCGATCGCCGCCGGCGCGAGCATGGCGGTGCAGGTGCTGCGCTCGGTGCGCGGTGGCGGGGACCTGGTGTTGCCGATCCTGGGCGACCTGGCGTCCACGGTGCTGGTGGTCGGGGTCGGCATCGCCACGGCCAGGTGGAAGCAACAGCGCGCCCAGGTGCGCGGGTTGCTGGCGGAGCGCGCGGTCGCCGAGGAACGGCGGCGGATCGCCCGGGAGTTGCACGACATCGTGTCGCACCACATCACCACGATGAACCTGATGTCCGGCGGTGCCCGGGCCACCCTCCGACGCGATCCGACGACCGCCGAGGACGCGCTGCGCACCCTGGAGGGGTCCGGCCGGGCCGCGCTCGGCGAGATGCGGCAACTGCTGGGCGTACTGCGCGCCGGCGACGGCCCCGAGGAGGCACCGACCGGACCGCAGCCCGGACTGCGCGACCTGGACCGCCTGTTCGCCGAGTCGCACGCGGCGGGCCTGCCGGTGCACTACGAGGAGGTGGGCGAGCGTCGGGAATTGCCGCCCACCGCGGAGCTGACCGTGTATCGGATCGTCCAGGAGGCGCTGACCAACACGCGCAAGTACGCGGGCGACGCCCGGGCGTTCGTGCGGGTCGGCCATCTTCCCGATCGGGTCGTGGTCGAGGTGCTCGACGACGGCACGGGCGGCAAGCCGGCCGCGGGCCTGGGCGGGAGCGGGTACGGCCTGTTGGGCATGCGCGAGCGGGTGGCCCTGCACGACGGCACCCTGGACTGCGGCCCTCGCCCGGAGGGCGGCTTCCGCGTCGTCGCGGAGCTGCCCCTGCCGCCGGACGACGACCCGGGCCGCCGCCGCGAATCGGCGCCCACCGCCGACGGCGACTCCCCCCGACCCTCCCCCTCCTGAGCCCCCGAGCGTCCCGTCCGGTCAGAGGTCGAGGACCAGTCGGGGCGACCGGGCCCGGGACACGCAGGCGTACATGCGACCGGCGGGCGGGCCGATGTCGTCGCGGTGTTCGGGTTCCCCGGCGACGACGGTGAGTTCGCAGCTCCCGCACACCCCCTCGCGGCAGCCGGACGACACCGGGTGTCCGGCGTGGCGCAGCGCGTCCAGCAGCGACTCGTCCGGTGGGACCGGAACGACGCCGCCCGATCGGGCGCACACCGCCTCGAACGCGGTGTCCGGCCCGAAGCTCCTGGCGACCGGACGAAAGCGCTCGAAGTGCAGGCGCTCGGCGGGGAAGACCTTCTCGGCCTCGGCGAGCATCGACGCGGGGCCGCAACAGTAGACCAGCGTATGGGGATTCAGGCCCGCGGCCGACAGGCCGAGATCGAGCCCGCCGTGTTGCCGGCCGGCGACGACGCGCACCAGATCGCCGTGGGCGGCGCGCAGTTCGGCGACGAACGGCATGGTCGCGACCGATCGCCCCGCGTACACCAGCGTGGCCGCGGCGCCGGCCGCGACGGCGGCCCGCAACATCGGCAGGATGGGGGTGATGCCGATGCCGCCCGCGAGGAACAGGTACTCCGGCGCGGCCACGAGCGGGAAGTTGTTCCGCGGCAGCGAGACTTCCAGGGTTCGACCCGGGCGCAGGAACAGGTGGACGTATTCCGAACCGCCTCGGCTGAGCGGTTCGTGGCGTACCGCGATGCGGTAGTTCTCCTGGTCGGCCGGGTCACCGCACAGCGAGTACTGCCGGGTCAGCCGATTGGGCAGGAGCAGGTCGATGTGCGCGCCCGGTTCCCACGACGCGGGCGGGCCGTCCGCACCGCGCAGGAGGAGGGAGACGACGCCTTCGGCGATCGGGTCCAGCCGGTCGAGAATCATCCGCTGCATCGGACATCACCTGGTGCCATGGTCAGTACAGCTTCCGGTAGGAGGATTCCAGGCTCCGGTCGATCAGGGTCGGATCGATGTCGAGCCCGAGTTGGCCCACGACGGCCTCGCCGGCCGAGGGCAACTCCGCCGCGAGGGACTGGCTCGCCGGATCCCACAGCCGGGACCGGATGAGCGCGCGACCACAGTGGAAATAGGCCTGCTCCACCTCGACGATCAGGGCCAACTCCGCCGACCGGCCCTCGGTTTGCATGCGGGCGAGCACATCGGGCTCGTCGGTGGGATAGGCGCGGCCGTTGACCCGCAGCGTCTCCCGGAGTCCGGGGATCAGGAACAGCAGTCCGACCCCGTCGTTCTCCGCGAGATTGCGGAAGGAGTCGGCGATCCGGTTGCCGGGCCGGTCGGGAATCGCGAGCGTGTGCTCGTCGAGGACCTTGACGAAGCCCGGATGGTCACCGCGCGGCGAGCTGTCCGCGCGACCGGCCGCATCCGCCGTGGCCAGTGCCAGGAACGGGGAATGGGCGATGAAGCGGTGGAAGTGCTCGTCGATGCGGTCGAGAATCTTGGCCCGGGCCGGCGCCTCGGGCTCGCCGAGCCGGGCGCGGACCTCGTGCGGTGCCACCCGCCGAGGGCGGGTACGGACGTCCGTCATCATGGGCTCCTTCCGGGTGGGTGCGGCAGCGAGCCCCCTCGCTTGCCGCTCCGAAGCAGGTCGGGGCACTATTGTGAGCAATTGTTCGCGTCCTGCGCTACTCGCGTTCGGACCGCTTGCCGGGAGGTGTCGTGACGTCGGACGGACGCCGGCTTCAGCCACGTAAACAGCCACGTCAGGTGCGGGCCGAACTCACCAGGCAGCGCATCCTCACGGCGGCTACTCACGTTTTCGCCGAGTACGGCTACGCCGCCGGCACCACCAACCGGATCGCGGAGCAGGCCCGGATCTCGATCGGTTCGCTGTATCAGTACTACCCGAACAAGGACGCGATCCTGCTCGAACTGGTGAACCGCCACCTCGATCTGGGCGCGGCCGCGATGCGGCAGCGGCAGGACGAGGAACTGCCCGACTCCATCGAGGAGATCATCCGCGTCTTCGTCCGGGTCGCGATCGGGAACCACCTGGGCGACACACAGTTGCTCCGGATCATGGCCGAACAGGTGCCACAGTCGCCCCGGTTGTCGGAGCGCATGGACCACCTGGAACGGGAACGGAGCACCTACCTGCGGGAGTTGCTCGACCAGCACCCCGAGGTTCGGGTCGACGACACCGAGACCGCGGCCCGGCTCGTGGTCTCCACGGTCGAACGTGTCGTCCACCATCTCATCGCCGCACCCGACCCCATCGACATCCCCAGGTTCGAGAACGAACTCGTCGCCATGCTCACCCGCTACCTCACCGCCGCACCGGCCGACCGGGAGCCGGGGTGACCGCTCACCCCGGTCCCGGTCGACGGTTTCGGTGCCTCTCGGGCTACTTCACGCAGGTCTGGTCGGTGCCGGGCAGCCGGCCCGTGGCGAGGTAGGCGTTGACCCTGTCGTCCACGCAGGAGTTGCCGTAGAGGCCGTAGACGGCGTGCCGGTTGGCGCCCTGGAGGGTGAGCAGCCTGGAACTGGGCAGCAGGCCGTGCAGGGCGACGCTGCCGACGTAGGGGGTACGCGGGTCGCCGGTGGCGGCCACGATGAGCATCGGGACGTCGCGCCGCACCCGGGTGGGCTGTTCACGCGGGTTGTCCCAGAAGGCGCACGGCACGATGTTGTTCGTCATCGGGCCGAACAGCGGGTGGGCCGCACGGCTGCCTTCGATGTCCCGCCAGTACTGCTCGAGATCGTGCGAAACGGGCACGTCACCGCACATGATCGCGGATTGCACGCTGCCGGTGGGCGAGCCCTCGGCGGTCAACATGACCCGCAACAACCCGGCGAACTCGGGTGACAGCGGGGCCGGTTGTCCGGCCGCGGCCTTGACCAGCGTGGCCAGCATGTCGGCGAGGTTCGCCCGCGCGGCGTCGGTGTCGTCGGCGTCCCCGACCAGGAGCAGGAACGGTACCCGGGTGTCGTCGAGCCGGTAGACCTCGGGCGCGGTGCCGACGGTCAGCGGAGTGCGCGCGGACGTCTCGACGAGCCGGTCGATCGTGGCGAACACGTCGGCGCGCGTGGCGCCGAGTCCGTAGGTGCCGTTCCGCAGCGCGGCCCAGTCGGCCCACGCGGCCAGCGCGTGCTCGTTCTCGCCCACGGTCCCCTGCAACGCCCGGGAACTGTAGCGGTTGGGGTCGAGCGCCCCGTCGAGGACGATCCGGTCGTAGCGGCCGGGGAACATCTGGGTGTAGACGGTGCCCAGGTAAGTGCCGTACGAGTAGCCGAAGTAGGAGATCTTCCGCTCGCCGAGGGCGGCTCGGATGACGTCCATGTCGCGGGCCGTGTTGCGGGTGCTGACGAACGGCAACACCGCCGCGTTGCCGGCCCGACAGCGGTCGGCCAGGTCCTTCTGCAACGTCACCTGGCGCTCGAAGCTCGCCCGGGTCAGGCCGGCCGCGAAGAGGTTGGTGCCGAGCGGCCATCCGCAGTCCAGTGGTGTGCTGCGGCCGACGAAACGCGGGTCCATGCCGATCACGTCGTAGCGCGCGCCGACCTCCTTCATCGCGGTCCGCAGCTCCGGCGTCATACCGATCCCGGCCCCGCCCGGACCACCGGGGTTGCTCAGCAGCGCACCGATGCGGTGGCGCCGGTCGGTGGCCTTGATCCGCGATATCGCGACGGTGATCGTACGGCCCCGCGGGTTGGCGTAGTCGAGCGGGACCGTCACGTCCGCACAGCGCGCGCCCGCCTGCTCCAGGGCGCGGCCCGACGCGTCGTCCGGACCCAGCACACAACTGCGCCAGTCGAGCCGCTGATGGAGGTAACGATCCAGCCCGGCACCGGACTTCGCGATGCCGTCCGAGTCCGCGGCGTCGGTGGCCCCGGCGGCCGACGCGCTGCCGAGGGTCGCGGTGAGGCACGCGACCAGGGCCAGGCCCGCGGCCATGGCGCGGCGACGGTACGGGGCACCGTCGCGGCGGGAGGTGGGCTCGTCGGGATGGTGGGGACTCGTTCGGATCGCTGACGTTCTGGTCACGTTCGTCTCCGGAGATCGATCCGCAGGCGTGTCCGACACCCGCCCGATCGTGGGTGGTTGCAGCACCGTCGTTCCGACGCACCGCGGCTGGTCGACCCGTGGTCCGGCCCGGACTTCCCGAGGCTCACAGCCGAAGTCCGGTGTGTGATGCGGGAGTTGGGCCATGGACGGTGGGTAGGCGCGGGCGATTGCAGGGAACTCGGCCCGGTCGGGCGGGTGTGCGGGGGGCGCGCGGATGCCTGGTGTGAACGTGCCCGACCCTACGAACGCGGCACACGGCGGGCATTGGCCGACCGGACGAGGAGCCGGGTACGGATTCGTCGCCCCGACCGATCCTCGCCACGTGTGAGCCCCATAGAATCGCCGGCCGCACCGCGACGGGAGGCCGCCGGGACCTCCCACGACCCGGCGGCGGCCGCCTTGATCGCATGCCCCCCCGTGTGCTTCGGTGAGGCCCGTGGATCCACACGCGCTGTTGCTCGACCAGGCGCCCGCACACCTGCTGGGCGACATCCTCGACCGCCTGCCCACCGGGACCCGCGCGGCGGTGTTCGGGGAGTGGCGGTTGCCGGGTGACGCGGTGCTCAGGCATGTCGTCGACCGGGGCGACGGCGCGGATCGGGCCATGCTCGCGGCGAACCGGGCCATCGGGCCGGACCTGCTCCTGCGGCTCGCCACCGACGTCGATCCCCGGGTCGCGACCGCGGTGTTCGGCAACGCGGACGCGTCCCGCGAGGCCAAGCTCGCGGCCCTGCCCAGGGTTCCGGTCGGCGAGCACCTGCGGGCGAAACCGGTCCGGCGTCCCCTGCGCGCGGGATGGGATCTACAGCTCCGCGTCTACCCGTTGGTGGAGTCCGACGATCCCGCGCTGGTCGCCGCCGCGCTCGCCCGTCTGGAGTTCGCCTACAACCGGCACGGCGCGCCGGCGGTGTTGTTGCGCGGTTGCCTGAGTCTGCTGCGTACGGCCGGGCCGGCGGCCGCCGCTGCGGCCCGGGCCGCCGTACCGCCGTTCCCGGACGACCCGCAACTGCCCGAGGTGGTCCGGCGGGCCCTCGCGGAACCCACCGACGCGGCCCTGCTCACGCACGCGCTCGACCACGAGACGAGCGCCTCGGCCGTGGTGGCACGCCTGTGCGTCAAGTCGGGTTCCGGCGACCCGACCCTGGCACTTTCGGCGCCGCGCGGACCGCTGGACTGGGCGCGGATCACCGTCGCGGTCCGCGCCATGGACCGCGACGCGCAGGTCCGGACGACGCTGGCCCACCAACCGGGTTGCCCCGACGAACTGCTGCCGCGCGTACCCCGATTCCGGCGTCCGTTGGGCTCCCTGGTGCGGCCCGCGCACGCCCGGCGCGCGCTGTTCGCCCAAATGGCCACCGGTGCCCACTTCGAACGCGAGGTCGGGATCGCCTTCGCGACCGGCCTGCTGCGGGCCGCCCCGATCCTGGACCGGGTGACGCCCGCGTACCGGGCGCTGGAGGTGTTCCGGGACACCCCCGACACCCGCATGGCCGATCTGCGGACGGCCCTGGGCGCGCGACCCAGGCTCGGGGACCGCGTCGAGGCGTGGGCGGTGGCCCTCGCGCTGCTCGCGGAATTCACCGGCACGGTGCCCGAACTCCTGGACGTGGCCGGGGCGGTGACGGCCTGACCCCGCTCGGCGTCCGGCGTCCGGCGTCCGGCCCGGTGACGGCCGGACACGGCCCGGCGGACACACGTCGCGGCCCGCAGGGGGCACGACGTGCAGGCGATCGACGTCACCGATCGTCGGCGGGTGGTCCGAACGATTCGGGACGCCCCGAATCAAGGCGGGAGTTCGACCGCCCGGGAGGAAACCTCCCTCAGCCGGTCGTCAGTTCGGCGACCAGCCTGATCGCGACGGGCACCGGCGTACCGTGCCGGCCGGCGGCCCGCAGCAGTGCGCCGCCGATCGCGTCGAGTTCGGTGGCCCGGCCCGCCTCCGCGTCGCGTTGCATGGACGACTTGGTGTGCGCGGGGAACGCGTCGTACAACGCCAGGGATCGCGCGGGATCGACCGGGACACCGCAGGCACCGCTCACCGCGGCGGCTTCCTCGACGAGCGCGACCAGTTCCGCGCGTCGCCCGGTCCGCACTTCGCCGATGGTGAGCCCGTAGCGAGTGGTGAGCAGGGCGAAGGGCGCCAGGAAGGCCAGTTTCGCCCATAGGACGGCGGCCTCGTCCGCCACCGTCCGGGTGCGTACGCCGGCGTTGGTGAGCATGGCCGCCACCGGGTCGAGTCGCTCCGGGGAGCCGGCCAGGTCGATCTCGGTGAACGGGCTGCCGTGTTCGATGACGCCCGGCGCGGTGCGCGTGGACTCGACCCGGATCACGCCCGGTGCCACGTTTCGTGCGCCGTAGTGGTCGCGCAGCAGGGACGGGTGCTCGATGCCGTTGAGCAGCGGCACGATCAGGCCGTTCCCGAGCGCCCGAGGCGGTATGCGTTCCAGTGCGGCGGGCAACACGGTGTGCTTGACCGCGATCAGGCACAGATCGACGGATTCGCGCAGTTCGGTGTCCGCCTCGACCCGGGCGGTGAAGTCGCCGAACTGCCCGCTGTGCACCCGAATGCCATCGGTCCGCAGGGCGTGCGCGGTCGCCTCCCCCGCGATACAGATCACCCGGTGGCCGGCCCGTGCCGACACGGCGGCGAGCAGCCCGCCCACCCCTCCCGGGCCCAGCACCGCCACCGTCCACGGGCGTGGGTCGGGGGCGGCGTCGGCAACGGCGGGGTCGTTGAACGGAGTCGGAGCAGGCACGGACGGTTCCTCTCGGTTGCGGTCGAGGGTCGACACCTGCCGCACCGGGCCACACCCGTCCGGACGGGGGCACCTGGATGCGGGCAGGTTGCCGCCCGGTTCGATCATCGAACCGGGCATCCCCCAAGTCAATCCTCGGCTTTTCTGCCAACTACCCAAGCTCTACCTTTGGTCCATGACTCTCGATGATCTCCGTGTCTTCGTGGCGGTGTGCCGGGCCGGCAGCCTGAGCGCCGTCGCCCGGGACCTGTCCTGTACGCAGTCGGCGGTAAGCCAGCATGTGAAGCGGCTGGAGCGGGAGACGAAGGTACAACTGCTGGAACGCCACCCCCGCGGCGTGGCCCCCACCGCGGCGGGTCGCCTGCTCCGAGCGGCGGCGGCCGACGGCATCGCCGGCCTGGACCTGGCTCTTCGTCGCCTCGACGAACTGGCGCGCGGCGAGGCCGGATCCGTACGCATCACCACCGGTGCCACCACCGTGCGGCACTTCATGTCCGAGGCCGTCGTCGCCTTCCGCAACCGCTATCCCCGGGCCGGCCTGGAGTTTCGCACCGAGACCTCCAGCCGCAGTTGCTTCGACGCGCTCGCCTCCAACACCCTCGACCTCGCCTGGATCACCATCGGCGGCCCGATGCCCGGCATCCAACAGCGCCGCGTCGCCGAACTGCCCTGGGTGCTGGCCGTCCGCGCCGACGATCCGCTCGCCGACCGCACCCACATCGAGGCCGCCGACCTCGGCGACGTCCGGCACATCAGGCTGCCGGAGGACTCCTCCTCGCGGGCCCACCTCGACACGGCCTTCGCGAAGCTGGGCATCCACGTCACGTCCGACGCCGGAATCGCCGACTGGGACACCGCCATCCTGCTGGCCGAACTCGGCCTCGGGCACGCCGTCGTACCCGCGCTGCCCGATCGGCGCACCTCCGGCGGGACCGGCCCGGTGCGTTTCCTGCCCATCCCCGACCTGCCGCGCCTGCCGGTGGGCTGGGCCGTCCGGCGCTGGGACGACCTCACCCCGTTGGCCAGGGCCTTCGCCGACAGCGTCGCCCCCGACGACACACCGGACGGGTGACCGGCGGAGCGGGAAGCGGTCCGGCGCGTCGGGGCGGACGCGGGACCGGTCGGGGACCGCCGGCTCAGGCGCCCGGGACAGCGCGGGATCGATGGTGAATGGCAGGCGCCGCGATCCGGGCCGGCAGCAAGGCTCGGATCCGCATCCGGAAGTGAATCCGGGTTCGAGACCCGGACCGACGGATGCCGTGCCGGCGCCACCGCCGTTTCCGCACGCACAGCAAGGCGACCACCATGATCCGCACCCGGTACGGGCCGTTCCTCCCCCGCCCCGTCGCGCGTTCCACCGGCAGCGCCGATACGGCCACGACCCGCCCGATCCGGCCCCGCGCGCCGCACCACCCGCCCGCGCCGACCTCGCCGCTGCCCGAGGTCGAACTGCCGGCGACCCCGATGTCCCGCCTCGAACACCTGATCGGGGCGGCCCGGCTCGCCGAAGTGCGCGGCGCACTGCGCGAGGCCCGCGAGCACCTGGACGGGCGCGAGGTCTGGCACGTCAGCGACAATCCGACCCGCGGCGGGGTCGCCGAACTGCTCCGGACCACCCTGCCCCACCTGCGCGGTGAGGGCATCGACACCCGGTGGGCCACGATCGAGGGCAGCCGGGCGTTCCGCGCCCTGACCAAGGCGCTCTACTACCGGATGTGCGGGGTGGCCGCCCACACCCACCGGGACCCGCCCGACCCGGAAGCCGGCCGGTCCCTGTACGAGCGCATGACGGGCGCCGCCGCGCAACGCCTGCTCGGCGTCGTCGGCCGACGCAGCGTGGTCGTACTGCACGACCACCAGACGGCGGGCCTGATCCCGTACCTGCGCGAAGCCGGCTGCACGGTGTTGTGGCAATGCCACGTCGGCACCCCGCTCGACCCCGAACCGGCCGGTCCCGCCTGGCATTTCCTGCGTCGATATCTGTCCGCCGCGCACGGCTTCCTGGCGTCCTACGACGGAGCACTGCCCGCCGGGCTGCCCGACGTGCCGGTGCACATCCTGTCGCCCTCGATCAATCCGCTGTCACCGAAGAACGTGCCGCTGCATCCCACCGAGGAGGCGTCGCGGTTGCTGGCGCGGCTGGAGGTCTTCCCGGAGTCGGGGCACCGCCCCGCGGACCCGGCGGCCGGCTCCGGCTTCGCCGATCCGCCGCAGCACCTTCCGCGGCAACTCGGGCACACCGCAGAGCCGTTGCCTCCGGGCGCACCGCTGGTCACGCAGGTGAGCCGCTGGGACCGGGTCAAGGACATCCCGGGCGTGATCGAGGCGTTCACCGACCACGTCGATCCGGACTTCGGCGCCCACCTGCTGCTCGCGGGACCGCGGGCGGCCGGCGACGCGCAGGCCGAACAGGTACTCGCCGAGTGCCGTGCGGCCCGCGAGCGTCGGCGGGACCGGTCGGCGCGGGTGCACCTGGTGGAGATCCCCACGGATCATCCGACCGAGCACGCGCTGACCATCAACGCCATCCAGCGCTGCTCGACGGTGGTGCTCCAAAAGAGCCTCGCGGAGGGCTTCGGGCTGACCGTGTCCGAGGCCGCCTGGAAGGGGCGGCCGGTAATCGCCTCGCCGGTGGGCGGCATCCGACAGCAGATCCGACACGGCCGCTCCGGACTGCTGTTGGCGCACCCGCGCGATCTGCCGGGGCTCGGCGCCGGCATCGACCGACTGCTCGCCGACCCGGCGTACGCCCGGGAGTTGGGCGACAACGGACGCCGGCACGTGCGCGGACACTTCCTCACCGACAGCGGCGTGTTGGGCTTCGCCCGGATCCTCTCCGGTCTCGCGTAGGAGCCGAGGAGGCAGCCGGGCGGAGACCCGAGGCGAGAGCCGAGGCGAGAGCCGAGGCGAGAGCCGAGGCGAGACCCGAGGCGAGAGCCCGGGTGGCATCCAAGGCGAGAGTCGAGACACCCCTCCCGGGCCGCACCGACCCCGAGCCGACGCCCACACATCCACTCCGACCCCAAGGATCGATCACCATGCGCATCCTCGCCCTCGGCGCCCACCCCGACGACATCGAGTTGTTGTGCGCCGGCACCCTCGCCCACTACCGGGCCCGGGGCGCCCACGTGACCATCGCCATTCTCACCAACGGCGCCCCCGGGGCCCCGACCACGCCCGCCGCCCCGACCCCGATCGCCCGCACCCGGGCCCGCGAGGCCCGCGAGGCGGCGTCCGTGCTGGGCGCCGACCGGATCATGCTCGGTCTGCCGGACGGCTTCCTGTACGACACCCCCGAGACCCGCCTGCTCGTCGTGGACGTGCTGCGCCGAACCCGCCCCGACGTGCTGTTCGCGCACCACCCGGACGACTACCACCCCGACCACCGGGCGGCGGGCGCCCTCGCGAGCGCCGCGCGGCTGTCGGCACGCGAGCCCGGCATCGAGACCGGGCACGCCGCCCTCGACACGGTCCCGGCGTTGTTCCGGATGGATACGTTGACCGGCGCGAACGCGGGTACGCCGGACCTGTGGGTGGACATCACCGCGACCATGCCGACCAAGGAAGCCATGGTGTCGCGACACGTGAGTCAAAACGACCGGCGCCGCCGGCGCGGCGGCCACGACTTCGTGGACCTCGCCCGGCGCCAGGCCGCCCTGCGCGGCCGAGAGGTGGGCGTCGCGTACGCGGAGGCGTTCACCGTCGCCCGGGCCCATCCGCCGACGACACCGACCGACCTCGCGCTGCCCTGGATCACGCCCGCCGGCGCCCCGCCCGCCCCGCGGTAGCGCGGCCGAGGTCGTCGAGAAGGCGGACGATCTCCCACCCGAACAACGCTGTCCGCGCGTGAGAAGGGAGAACGACAGTCGTGCGCATCCGACCAGCCGCATCCGGCACCCGCCGCGAGTCGCCCCGACGACACCGAGAGCGGGTCGGCCGGCGCGGACTGTACGCCGTGTTCTTCCTCAACGGCATGGTCCTGGCCGGTTGGGCACCACGCATCCCGCAGGTCAAGGCCGATCTGCACCTGTCGGACGGGCAACTGGGCATCGCCCTGCTCGGCGTCGCGCTCGGATCGGTACCGGCGATGCCGGCGGCCGGCAGGCTGGTCGGCCGACTCGGGAGCCGCGTCGTGATCCGGATCGCGCTGCCGGTCTACGCGTCGGCGATCGCCCTGCTCGCTCTCGCCGACACCCTGGTCGAACTCACCCTCGCCCTCGCGGTCCTCGGCGCCGCCGTCGGCACCCTCGACGTGGCCATGAACACCCACGCCGTCGACGGCGAACGCGGCGCGGAACGCCCGCGGATGGCCTCGTTCCACGGCCTGTACAGCGCGGGCGCGCTCACCGGCGCGCTGCTCGGCACGGTCGCGGCGGCGGCCGGCGTGCGCCCGGGCACCCAGTTCACGGTCACCGCCGCCGCGGCGCTGATCGCCGCGGTGCCGGCCGTCGCGGCGCTGCGCCCGGTCGGCCGGCACGGGTCCGAGCCGCGGCCCGGATCCACCGCCCGGACTCGGCCGGGACTGCGGGGGCGCCTGTGCCGGCTCAGCCTGCTCGGACTGTGCGTCCTGCTGATCGAGGGCGCGGTCACCGACTGGGGCACCGTGTATCTGGCGGATTCGGTACACGCCGGGCCGGGTGTGTCGGGCGCGGGCTACACGGTGTTCGCGCTGGCCATGACGCTCGGTCGGCTCGCCGGTGACCGGGTGGCCGCGCGCTTGGGGCCGGTGCGGGTCGTCCGCTTCGGCGCGCTGGTGACCGGGGTCGCCGCCGCCGCGGCGATCGCGGTGCCATACCCGTGGCTCGTGGTCCCCGCGTTCGCGGCCGTCGGCCTGGGCATCGCGTCCTCGTTCCCGCTCGTGGTGGGCGGCGTCGGCCGGCAGTATCCGGACTCCCCCGGTCCCGCGGTCGCCACCGTCTCCACGACCGGCTATCTCGCCTTCCTCGCCGGCCCGCCCCTGATCGGCTTCCTGGCCGGCCACCTCGGACTCCGCTTCGCCCTGCTGCTGCTCCCCACCCTCGCGGCCGTCGCCGCCTCCCTCGCCGGCCTCCTGTCCGAGGACCGCACCGCACGCGGCCCCCGGCGTCCCTCGCCCGTCCCGAGCAGGCGGCGTCGCGCCGAAACCGCCGTCGCCTCGACGGCGGGGACCGGGACGGGCTCGTCGGCGGCGCCGAGTTCGCCTTCGCGGGCGGTGCGCCGGCCGGCCCGCGGACACGACGAGGCCGGGCTGCCCATGGGCAGCCCGGCCTCGTGGTCGAGGGCGAGGAAAGCGAACGGACTAGTTCAGGAATGAGAAGGAAGTCCGTTCATGGCCTCGCCGCGGTCAACGTTAGCAGTCAGCCGGGGATCAGGTCGCGCAGGTTTTCCGGGGTGAAGATCCGCGAGCCGGGGTGCAGGCCGTCCGGGCGGGACAGGCCCAGATAGGTGACGGGTCCGTCCGGGATCCTCTCGCCGTCCCACAGCGTGGTGGCCGTGGCCCGATCGGCCATCAGGTCGACGAGGTATCCGACGGTGAGGTGTTGCCGCTCCAGCATGGCGCGCATCAACATCGCGGTCGTCACCCGATGTCCCTCGACCCGATTGGTGCTCGGGCCGCCCTGGAGATACAGGTGCAACCACCTGGCGTGCCACCGCCCGTCGCTCCCGCGCACGAAGGTCAGGGGCAGCGCGACCCGGCCCGGTCCGCGCAGGTCCGACTTCATCCGTACGGTACGCGGCTCGAAGGGGCGGCCCTGCTGCTCGGCGTCGCGCAGCATGAAGCCGAAGAACGACTCCTCGACCTGCTCGAAGCTCTCGCCCGAGTAGATGTGGACCTGCGGCACGATGTAGGTGCCGCGGACCGCGTCCAGCCGCAGGTCGATGAACTCCGAGGCACCGTCCGGCGCGTCGGTGATGTCGCCGGAGTGGGTGCCGCCGATCTCGGTGAGGGCGGTGTACGACAGCCAACAGACCGTCTCGTACTCGTCGTCCAGCATCAGCGCGGAGAGGTCGTAGTCGGTGCACTCCTGCGTCTGCTTCCAGTACGCGAAGAACCGCAGCAGTTCGCCGTCCACGGGCGAGACCGAGCCGCGGGGCAGCACGCCGAGCCCGGCGGCCGTCGCCTTGCCGCTGAGCGGGAGCGCGACGTCGAGGATGTCGGGGTCGACGAGCAGGTGCCCGGCGGCCGGGAGCCGCCGCTGCGTCTCGGCGTCCAGGGCGGTGATCAGGCGCTTGCGCTCGGCCGGTTGCACCGGAGCCCGGGTGTCCTCGGCGGCCCACGCGCGGCCGAGCCGGTTGACGAAGACGCGGCCGGGCGCGGTGTCGTCGGTGCGGTTGTGGAAGTGTTCGCGCACCGACAACAACATTCGCCCGGAGACCTGTTCGGCGACCTGGGCCGCGGCGGCCACGACGACGTCGCGCTCCGCCTGGGTGCCGGCCGCGCGCAACAGCCGGTCCAGGGCGCGGAACAGCTTGCCGGGGGCGGCCGTCAGCAGCCGCGTCGCCCCGACGACGTCGTGCGCGCCGAGCAGTTGCTCGACCCGGCTGTCCAGGGTCGGGGCCCGGAACTCGCCCCGGGCGACCGCGAACACGTCGGTGGCGTGCGGCCATTGCGGATACTCGTGCGGGTGCAGTCGCTCACCGAGGCGCTTGAACGCCTCGCGGTGCGCACCGACGTCGGCGAGTTTGGCCGGGGCCGCCGCGACGACGGCGTCGAGGCCGGCGAGCAGGGCCCGGCGCACGGGACGCGACAACCCCCGGAATCGGGTCGGTACCACGAGTGTCACGTCGCCGCCCGCGAGCGCGCAGGCCAGGCGCAACACGTCGGTGACGGTGTCCACCAGCAGGTCCGCGCCGACGTCGAGGCGGGCCCGGTTGACGACGGCGCGGTTCTCCCGGATCGGGATCGCCTCGGGCTGGGGGCCGTCGACGCAGTGCCCGGCCAGCGCGGCGAGATCGCGCAGGCTCTCCTCGCCCAGGGGGGTGGTGCTGCCCGCCAGGGCCAGGTAGAGGGCGGTGATCTCGTGCTGTGGGTCGGCGCCCGAGTGCAGGACCGTGGTGCGGTCGCTCGCGGCGGCGATCAGCTCGTCGTGGGCGGCGAGCAACTCGGTGTACGTGTGCCGGTAGTTGCCGTAGGAGGGCAGCGTCAGCAGGTCGACCACGCCGGTGGCGAGCTGGGCCAGGGTGCGCTCGCGCGACGTGTCGTCGGCGAGCGCCTCGACGATGCACCGGGTCCAGAAGTCGAAGGTGTTCGGCACGTTGAGCGGGAAGTCGATGAAGTAGCTGTTGTGTCGGACGTGGTCGCCGACCATTGCCCGGACCGTGGGCAACGTGCGTGCGGCGATCTCGACGACCGTCTCCTCGGCCAGCCCCGACAGGCGCTCCAGCAGATCTCCCGACAGCTTGAAGCCCACCGACATCAGCGCGGCGTCGAACTGCCTTGCCGCGACATCGCCTTGACCGGTGGGCCCGGCGGGGAGCGGAACGCGGTGGGCGTGTCGGACAACCAGGGCTTCGAGAGTGTGGGCCATCAGGCATGATCCCAGAACCCGTCGAACCCCCGCACCCGGGTTTCCGAACGCCCGCCCGCGCAGCCCCGGCAGGGTCCACCGGACCGGACCTACTCGGCGACGGTGTCGACCGGTTCCGGCTCGGCGTCGGTGCGGACCGGCCGCTGCGGCCCTCGGACGAGGATGTACAGGAACAGGGTGCCCATCACGATCACACCTGCCCACATGGCCTGTTGCCATCCGTCGACGAAGGACTCCTCGGCGGCGCGGACCAGTTCCCGGGCCTGCGGGCCGGCCGTGTGGGCGGCGTCGATCGCGTTGGCGACGCCTTCGCGGGCGGTGTCGGCCCGGTCCCGGGGGACGCCGTCGAGTCGGGTGTCGATGGCGCTTCGGTAGCCGGCGGACAACAGCGCCCCGAGCAGCGCGACGCCGAGCGCGGTGCCGAATTCGCGGGTGACGTCGTTGACGGCGGACGCCACGCCCTGGCGTTCGCGGGGCAGGGCGCCGGTGATCGCCTCGGTGGAGGGGGTCATCGACAGGCCCATGCCGGTGCCCATGGCGAGCATGCCGGGAAGCACGGACAGGTATCCGCCGTCCACCGAGACGATCGCCGCCATCAGCGCGAGGCCGAGGCCGGCCAGGGCGATTCCGATGGCCATGGTCGCCCTCGGGCCGATCCGCTCGGCAAGCGCGGGGGCCAGTCCGGAGGACGCCATCATCAACACGGCCATCGGCATCAGCGCCACCGTGGACAGCAGTCCGGACCAGCCCAGCACGACCTGAAGGAAGGGGAAGAGCACGACGAAGATGCCGGCCTGGACGCCGAAGACGGCCAGGAGCGTGATCGAGCCGCCGGCCAGGCCCCGCTCACGGAACAGGCGCACGTCCAGCAGCGCGGCGTCGCGGCGCCGCAGTTCCCAGACCACGAAGGCGATCGCGGCGGCGACACCGACGACGAGCGCGATCACGGTCGCGGGCTCGCCCCAACCGCGCTCGGGTCCCTCCTGCAGGAAGAGGACGAGGCCGACCACGGCGGCGACGGAGGTCAGCGCGCCGACGCCGTCGAAGGAGTGCCGGGAGGTCTCCCGGGAGTCCGGCACCGAGCGCACCGCCATGACCAGGGCGACGACGACCAGGACGACGGGCAGTACGAACAACCAACGCCAGTTCGCCACGTCGACCAGGGCGGCGGAGAGGAACATGCCCAGGATGCCGCCGCCGCCGGCGACCCCGGTCCACACGCCGATCGCCCGGCCGCGTTCCCCCTCGGGGAAGGTGGCGGTGATCACGGCGAGGGTGATCGGCATGATCATCGCCGCGCCGATGCCGGCCACCACACGCGCGGCGAGCATCACCTCGGACGAGGGCGCCAGTCCGGCCGCGGCACTGGCGAGGCCGAACACGATCAGGCCGGCCACCAGCATGGGCTTGCGGCCGAGGCGGTCGCCGACGGCGCCGAGCGGCAGCAGGAGCGCGGCCAGGCTCAGCGTGTAGACGTTGATCATCCACAGGATGGTGCTCTGCGAGGCGTCGAACTCGACGGCCAACTCGGGCTGGGCGACGTTGAGCCCGGAGACCGAGGCGATCACCGCCATCAGCGCGACGCACACGGCGATCAGGATCGTCCGGCGCTGCCGCGCGTCCGGCTCGCTCTTCTCGGGGGCACCGGCCGGTCCGGCGTCCGCCCGCGGCGACTGGTTCAGGCTCATGGATTCCTCTCCCCGCACGTCTCGGCGGCGTCCGGTGCGCGCAACGCTAACCCCATCCTGCCGCACAGGCATGCCATCTTGCCTATAACGCAAGAACAGCCTCCGGACGGAATACGACGCAGAAGACGGGCGCCGATTTGCCAGAACTAGCCGGATCCCGCCGACGCCTTCACCGGCTCCCCGCCCCCGTGTGAGTGTTTCGCTCGCTCGGACACAAGCCGGCCTGCACGGTCACCCGCGTCACTCACAAGGCGTACGCGGCGCAGGCCGGCGACGTGGTCGAGCCTCCCCCACCCAAGGAGTCTCGATGAACCGCAGAACGACCACGGCCGGGACCGTCCTGGCCCTGATCGCCGGACTGGCCATCGGCGCGACCGGCGCGTCCCCGGCCGGTGCCGACCCCTCCCCTCCCCCCGCAAACCCCCAGGCAATCGCGGTATCCGCTGCCGACCGGGCGGCCGCCGGCGGCCTGGACGCCCTCGCCAAGGGCCCGAACGAGCAGTACGAACGCCAACTCGTCACGCCCTGGGTCGACGACCTGTACTCGGTCGCGTACCAGCGCACCTACCGCGGCCTCCCGGTCATCGGCGGGGACGCGGTCGTCCTGGCCGACGGCAAGGGCCGGGTCCGCGCGACCCAGGCCGCCACCAACGCGCAGATCGCGGTCACCACCCAGCCGACCGTGTCGGCCGGCGCCGCCGAGACCACCTCCAAGGCCCAACTCGCGGTCGTGGACAAGGTCGAGTCGCACCGCCTGGTCGTCCGGGTCAAGGACGGCAACAGCGCGCTGGCCTGGGAGACGGTGGTGGCGGGTCGTACCGCGACCGCGCCCAGCAGGCTGCACGTGTTCGTCGACGCGAGCACCGGCGCGGTGCT
>NZ_JBEXUX010000028.1:0-123196 GCF_040629175.1 Embleya sp. NPDC005971
CCGCGCTCGGATCCGGCGCCAGGCGCACGACATCCCAACCACGCGGCGCGGTCAGCCGCTCCGAGTGCTCGGCGCACAGGTCGTAGCAATGGGGCCCGCGGCGCTTGTTCCGGGTAGGCCCTAGCCGACGGTGGCCACGCCCGGGGCCAGCGCGGCCAGGATCGGGCCCGGGTCGGCGGCGGCCTCGGCCGCGGTCAGCCGGGCGGTGACGCGTCCGGTGGACAGCACCGTCAGGTGGTCCGCGATGCCCTGGACGAAGCCCAGTTGCGGTGCGGCGATCAGGATGGTCAGGCCCTCGTCGGCGAGGGTGGTGATCAGCCCGCGGATCTGCTCGGCGATCACCGGGGACAGGCCCTCGGTCGGCTCGTCCAGCAGGACCAGGCGCGGACCGCCGAGCAGGGCCCGGGCGATGGCGAGCATCTGCTGTTCGCCGCCGGAGAGTTGCGATCCCCGGTTGCCGGCCCGCTCGCCCAGGCGGGGCAGCAGTTCCAACACCCGTGCCGGCGTCCACGCGGCGTGTTTGCGGTGGGCCAGTTTGAGGTGTTCGGCCACGGTCAGGCTCGCGAACACCCGGCGGCCCTGCGGCACCAGGCCGATGCCCGCGAGCGAAACCCGGTGCGCGGGGCGGCCGGTCAGGTCGGTGCCGGACAGTTCGACGCGTCCGCCCGAGGGCTTGAGCAGCCCCGCGACGGTATGGATGAGGGTGGACTTGCCCGCTCCGTTGGCGCCCAGGAGCGCGTGCACCGTGCCCTCGGGGATGCTCAGGTCGACCCCGTGCAGCACCGAGCCGCCCTGGTAACCCGCCGTCAGTTCGCCGATCTCCAGCACGATTCAGCCCACTTCCTGGTGCTCGGGCTCGGACGCGCCCAGATACGTGTCGCGGACCGCCTGATCCGCCGCGATCTCGTCCGGCGTGCCGGTGGCCAGCAGTTGTCCGGAGGCCAGCACCGTGACCGTGTCGGTGACCTCGCGCACCAGCGCGAAGTTGTGCTCGACCAGCACCATGGTCACCTCGGCCGGCAGCGCCTTGAGCACGGTGGCCAGCCGGACGATGTCGGTATCGGTCAGACCCGCGGCCGGCTCGTCCAGCAGCAGCAGCGTGGGATGCCCGGCGAGCGCCATCGCGATGTCGAGCAACCGCCGTGAGCCGTGCGAGAGTTCGCCGGCGATCTCGTCGGCGCGATCGGTCAGGCCGACCGTCTCCAGATGCGTCGCCGCCTCGCCCGCCAGGGCCCGGTAGCGCACCGGTCGCCAGGCCGCGCCGGTGATCCTCGCGTGCCGCCAGGCGGCCAGGGCCACGTTGTCCAGGACGGACAGCGAGGGCACCACCGCGGGTTGTTGGAAGGCGCGCGCGATACCGATCCGGGAACGACGCGCCGGAGCGAGCCGGGTGATGTCGCGACCGGCGAACACGATGGTGCCCGAGGTCACCGGGGTCGCGCCCGCGATCATGCCGAGCACGGTCGACTTGCCCGCGCCGTTGGGGCCGAGCAGCGCGTGTCGGGCGCCGCGCCGCACGGTCAGGTCCAGCCCGTCCACGGCGGCCAGTGCGCCGTATCTGCGGGTCAGCCCGGTGATGGTGAGCAGCGCGTCCGGATCGGCCGCGGGTGGCGCCGCCTGCTCCGTCGTCGCCGGTTTCTCCGCTTTCCCTTCCTCGGCTTTCTCGGCCGTCTCGGCCTTCTCCGGGTCCGCCGGCTCGTCCGGCAGGTCCGGAGTGCCGGTGGCCCGGCCCAGGGCCCGCCAGGCGGCCCGCGGACCGCCCGCCGTCAGGCCGACCAGGCCGCCCGGCAGCGTGTATACCGCGATCAGGAACAGCGCGCCGAGCAGCAGCGGACCGTGCCCGGGCCAGGGACCGGAGAGCCAGTCCCGGGTGAACACGATCAGCCCCGCGCCGATCATCGCGCCGACAAGCGAGGCGCCACCGCCGATGACCACCGCGAGCAGCACCAGCGAGGAGGTGTCGAAGCCGATGTGCGCCGGCGAGATGTAGCGCTGTACCGAGATCAGCAGCGCGCCCGCGACGCCCGCGAGCGCGCCGACGCCGATGTAGGTGACCGAGAGGTATCGGGTCACCGGGTGGCCGGTCGCGCGCATCCGGGTCTCGTTCTCGCGCGCACCGTCCAGCAGCAGGCCGGCGGGCGAGCGCAGCACCACCGCGGTGATGCCGATCACCACGAGCGTGGTCAGCAGCACGTACCAGTAGGTGTCCACGTCGTCGACGAGGTCGCCCATGCCCCAGAAGGGCTGGATGGGCGGCACACCCGACTTGCCGTCGGTACCGCCGGTGACCGACTTCCACTTCTCCGCGGCGGTGCGCACCAGTTCGCCGACGGCCAGCGTGATCATCAGCACCGTGACGCCGCGCGTGCGCACCACGATCGGTGCGGTGAGCGCGTTGAACAGGGCGCCCGCGGCGGCGGCGACCAGGGTGTGTACGACCCCGATCCGCATGCCGTGTTCGGCCAGGATCGCCGCCGTGTAGCCGCCCACCGCGTACGGCGCGACCTGGCCGAGCGAGGGCAGCCCGGCGCCGCCGCCGAGCACCGCGACACTGGCCGCGAGCACGCCCAGGGACAACGCCTGGGACAGCAGGATGAGGGTGAACAGGCCGACCAGGTACGGCGCCGCGAACAACCACACGATCGCGGCGACGGCCAGGACGCGGCCCACCAGGCGCGCACGCGGCGAATGCAGCGCGGTCCGTGCGCGCAGGGCGAGGGTGGTCATACTCGGCTCCCCGTCGGGCCGAAGCGCGCGGTGCGCGCGATCAGCATCACGGCCATCGTGGCGAACAGCAGATACGGCGCGAGGTCGGGCATCAGCGTGACGCCGAGCGTCTGTACCTCGCCGACCAGGATCGCGGCGAGCAACGCGCCGCCGACCGAGCCCAGTCCGCCGATCACCACGACCAGCAGGGACTGCAACAGCACGGTGTTGGCCACCGACGTGGACGGGCCGATGATCGGCGCGCCCAGACCGCCCGCGAGGCCCGCCAGGGCACCCGCGGCGACCAGTACGCCGGTGCGCACCCGGGCCGGCGAGATGCCGCCCGCCGCGAGCATCTCGGGGTCGTCCACCGAGGCGCGCACGGCCGCGCCGATCCGGGTCCGGGCCAGCACGTACCAGCCGCCGACCCCGAGCACGATCGCGACCACGATGAACGCGAGCCGGTAGCCCGGGTAGTTGTGGCCCAGGATCGACACCGGCTTCTCCAGCGCGCCGGGCACCAGGACCTGGGGGTCGTCCTTGCCGAACCAGGTGGTCAGCAGATCGCCGCCGACCAGGGCGACGCCGAAGGTCAACATCGCCTGCGCCATGTGTCCTCGGCCGGCGATCGGCGCGGTCAGCGCCGCCAGCACCCCGCCGCCGGCCGCGCCCGCCCCGATGCCCGCGAGCACCGCCAGTGCCAGGCCCACCCAGGAGCCGTCGGCGACCGCGGTCGCGGTGTACGCGGCGAACGCGTAGAGCGTGCCGTGCGCCAGGTTGAGGACTCCGCCCGAGCCGAAGGCCAGGGTCAGGCCCGCGGCCACGACGAACAGCAGCAGCCCGTAGGCCACCCCGTCCACGGCCGGGATGAAATTGTCGTCGAACCAGCCCACGGCACGCTCCCTTTCGCTTCCGAAGCCGCCGCTAGCCGAGCGTGCCGAGTTCGCGGACCATGACGTTGCTCAGCGCGGTGCCGTCCTGCTTGACCTCACGCAGGTACCACTTCTGCACCGGCGCGTGCGTGCTCGGGTTGAACTCCCAGGAACCGCGCGGGCTGTCGACCTTGCCGGTCTTGGAGATCGCGGCGTTGACGGTCTCCGGGGTGACCTTGTCACCCGCGGCGGCGATCGCCTTGTCCAGCACGGCGGCCGCGTCGTACATGGTCGCCGACATCATCGTCGGCAGCGCGTTGTACTTGCCCTGGTAGGCCGCGACGAACGAGCGGTTCGCCGGGATGTCCAGGGTGGGCGTGTAGTTGAGCGAGGTGAACACGCCCTTGGCCGCGTCGCCCTCGGCGCCCAGGACCGCACCCTCGGTCAGGAAGCCCGCCGCGTACAGCGGGATGTCCTTGACGTCGGACTGCTTGTACTGCTTGACGAAGTTCACCGCGGCGGTGCCCGCGTAGAACGTGTAGACCGCCTTGGCGCCCGAGTTCTTGATCTCGGTGAAGTACGGCTGGAAGTTGGTGGTGCCCGGGAACGGGGTGAACTTGGTCTTGCCGTCCGGGTTCGCCAGCTTGCCGCCGGCCTTGTCGTACGTCTCGGTGAAGCCGCGGAGCTGGTCCCATCCACCCTGGTAGTCCGGGCCGATCGCGTAGACCGCGCCGGGCACGTTCTCCTTGATGTACGGCGCCGCCGCCACACCCGGCTCCTCGGAGAGGTAGCTGGTGTGCCAGACGTAGTCCGGCTTGTCGATCTTGCCGGGACGACCGACCGCGCCGATCATCGGCACCTTGTTGTCGTTCACGACCTGCACGTTGGCCGCCACCGTGGCCGCGTTGGTCAGCCCCACCACGGCGGTGACCTTGTCCTGCTTGATCAGCTTGGTGACCGAGGGCACCGAGGTCGCCGGACCGTCGCCCTCGTCGGTGATCACCAGTTCGATCTTGTGCCCGCCCAGCTTGCCGCCGTGCTGGTCCAGGTAGGTCTGGAAGCCGTTCTGCAGGTCCGGGCCGAGCGCGGCGTAGACACCGGTCAGCGGGATCGTCAGGCCGATCTTGAGCGTGCCCGAGGACGACCCGCCCTTCTTGTCGTCCGCCGCGCTGCCGCTGCACGCGGCGGTGAACGCGAGCGCACCGGCGAGCAGGCCGGCCGAGGTGACGCGGAACGAGCGTCGGGATATGGGACTTGCCGGGGTCATGACGTGCTCCAGGGTTTGGGCGGGTACAGCGTCGAGCGGTCGAAATGGGCCGCGTCGGGAGGGACGCGAGGGCGCTTCGGTCAGCCCAGCGCCCCGCGCTGTACGTGCAGGAAGCGTTCGCGGGCGGCGGGGGTCAGGGCCGGGCCGACCTGGTTGATCAGCTCGGCCATCTCGAACGAGACCTGACCGATGTCGCATTCACGCGAGGCCAGTACCAACAGCGAGGCGCCGTCGCTGACCTGCATCGAGAACATGAACGCGCCGTTCATCTCGGTCAGGTTGCTCGCCACCGGGTCGGTGCCGAACAGGCGCGCGGCGCCGGCCAGCAGGCTGACCAGGCCGGAGGCGACCGCACCGAGCTGGTCCGCCCGGTCCTGCGGCAGCGAGCTGGTGTTGGCCACCACGAGGCCGTCCGCGGAGACCGCGACGGCATGCAGTACCTCGGGCACCCGGGTGGCGAAATCGTTGAGCAGCCAACTGAGATCGGCTGCGGTGGGGTGGGTCACGATCTCTCCTTGTGATCCGGATCGCCGCCGCCGGGGCGGGGCGAGGGGGCGCGGCGGGACCGGCTGTGCCCGATGCCCTGCGCGAAGGCGGACATCGCCGCGGACACCTGGCGGGCGTCGCGACGGTCCGGCGTGGTGTTCGCCCTGGGGGGCGTCCCGGTCGTGTCGACCAGCGGTGCGGCGGGCGCCGGGGGAGTGCCCGGGTGCACGCTGGGAGTGTCCCGACGAACGCGCAGCGGCAGGCCCGTGTTCGTGGTGCGGGTGGGCAGTGCCGACTCCGGGGTCGGACCGGCGGGCGCCTGCGGTTGCACCGGGCGCTCGGCGGGTTCGGCCGAGCTCATCGGGGCGAGTGCGGGCGGGGTCGGGGCGGCGGGCGCGGGCGGCCGTTCGCCGGTGAAGCGCAGTCCCGAGGGCGCGGGTTCGCGCGGTCCGGGGGCGCTCGCGTCGCTGACCGGTTGGGGTCGGGTCGGCGTGAACACGTTCGCCACCGGCTCGAACGGGCCCGGGTCCGGGTGGCCACCGGCCCGTACGCCCACGTCCAGTGCCCGGCCGGAGGCCGGTACCGGAGCGACCTCGGGCTTGGGCACCCCGCGGTGCCGGCCGGGGCGATCGCGGAAGACCACGATGTCCTCGGGCAGGCCCACCTCGGCGACGGTGCCGCCCTGTGGTCCCTGGCTCAAGGTGATCGTGATGCCGTAGCGCGTGGCCAGGTGGCCGGCCACGGTCAGACCCATCGCGCGCACCGCGTGCACGTCCAACTGGGCCGGAGCCGCCAGGCGTTCGTTGAATCCGGCGATCCGCTCCGGGGTGATGCCCACGCCGGAGTCGGTCACGGTGAGCACCGCGCCGTCGCCGCGTCGGTTCGCCTGGAGTACCACCCAGGTCTCCGGGCGGCTGAACTTGGTCGCGTTGTCCAACAGTTCGGCGAGCAGGTGCGCGACGTCGTCGCGGGCCCGACCGGCGATCAGGATGCGCGGATCCACCGCGCCGGGGTCCACCCGGGTGAACCGCTCGATGCGGCCGATCGCCGCGCGTGCGACGTCCAGCAGCAGCGCGTCCTCGCGCACGCGGGCGGTGCCCTCGCCGCCGAGTACCAGCAGACTGGTGTTGTTGCGGCCCATGCGCTGGACCAGGTGGTCGAGCGAGTACAGCCGCTTGAGCCGGTCCGGGTCGTGCTCGTGCGCCTCGGCCTCGTCGAGGACCTTGACCAGGCCGTCGGTGAGGCGCTGGTTGCGGCGCGCGAGGGCGACCAGCACGGTGGCGATACCGGCACGCAGCACCGCCTGTTCGGCGGCGATCCGGACGGCGGCGGTGAAGACGGTGTTGAACGCCGAGCCCACCTCGGCGATCTCGTCCTTGCCGCGCACCTCGATGGGGGTGCCCGCGCGTTCGGCGATCTCGTCGGCGGTCGCGCCGTCGAGGGAGCGGCCCTGCTGGAGCTTGGCCACCGCGTCCGGCAGGCCGGTGTAGGCCACCTCGTGCGCGGTGTCGCGCAGGCGCAGCAGTTCGCGGGTCATCGGTCGACCCAGCCGCAGCACCAGGAGTACCGCGGCGGCCAGCGCGAGCAGCACCGCGGCGGCCTGCCCGATCGCCCACCAACGACGGTCGTCGCGTTCGTCGCTGACCGAGGACAGCACCGAGGCGTCCACGCGTCGTTCGACGTCGCTGATCCGGGCGATCCGGTCCGCGGTCGCCTTGGTCCACACGTCCTGACTGATCAGGATGGGCGTGTCCACCTTGGCTCGGGACACCGCGTCCTCGAGCTGGTGCACGGCCAGGATCTCCGGGCCGGTCTGGGCCAGTTCCAGCCAACCCAGCCACTCCGAGTCGGCGAGCGACTCGAAGGACGTCTCGCTCTCGTCGTAGCCGGTACGGGTGGCCAGGATGTCCTGCTGTTGGGACGGCGAGATCCGGCTGGACGCCAACGCGCGCAGGACCGCCGTCTGTTGTTGTCCCAGCCACTCCGTGGCGTGCGACAGGGCCGCGGCGGCGCGCAGGCGGTCCGAGTTGTCCGGGCCGGCGCCGCCGGCCTGGGCCACGCTGTCGCGGTAGTCGAGCGCGTCCGCGATCAGGATGCGGTAGCGGAAGACGACGGCGGTCAGCGAGGTGCCCTTGGGCGCCTGGACCTGTTCGCGCAGCGCGGTCAGGTCGGTCAGACCCGCGTCCAGCCTGCGCAGTCGTTCCTTGGTGTTGCCGGGGATCGAGCCCAGGTCCTTGCGCAGTTTGCGGTAGCGCGTGGCGCTTTCGTCCGTCGCGGCGGTGCGCTGGTGGTACGTGACCAGGGCGCCGCTGCCGGCCTCCGGCCACAGGACCGCCGCGGCGGCGGCGCGTTCGCTCTGCAGGCGGTGCGCGAGTTCGCCGGCCTCGCCGGAGACCTGGGTCAGCGAGCGCAGGCGGTTCGCGTCCAGGGCCTCGCCGGTCGTGGTGGACACGGCGAGTCCCGCGGACCCCACCATCACGGTGAGCGGCACGGCGACGAGCAGGACGAGTTTCCGAGTGATGTTCAGGTCGTCCACCACCAGATCGTTGCCGGGGTGGAGCGAGGCAGGGATACGGAGTCGAGTATTCCGCTTGTCAAGTACGTCATTTTCCCGATGATTCGCACTTTCCGGTCTTGCGCTTTCGGTGACGCGGATCGCGTCCTATTCCGTGCACGACGGGCAGAGCCTAGCGGCATTCGCACGTGTGCTCGCAGTGGCAGGTGGGTAAGGGGCCGGGAGTCCCGCATACGCCCCCGAATGTTGACATGCGTAAGTTAACCCCGCGAAGGAAGATCGATTGCGGGGCATGCCCGTACACACCGGGATATCAAGACATTTGAGCCCCACCGTCGTTGCTCGGACCCCTATATCCGTATTTCCACCCCCGCCCTACGGTGCCCGTTTGCCAACCATTCGTTGGGATATACCGGATCGTTGCCTTCCGTTTATCGGTGTGTCGACCAACCGGATCGTCGCCGACGGCTGCCTAGACTGGGCCGAAGACCGATCCCGGCGGAGCGAATTGGGAGAGTCACATGTTGCGGCGACGCGCCCTGGCTTTTTTCCTCACCGTCCCGATCGCCGCCGCGGGGGCGGCCGTGTGGATCACCGACGCCGCCTCCTCCTCCTCGGGGGGCCCGCCGAAGGCCGACCCGAAGGGGACCGGCGACCCCGGCCGGCCCGCCGCCGGCGGGGCCGAGGCCCGGGTGTTGCCGAGCGGACCGTTGGCGGCCGACGCGCGGGGACTCGTGCCGATCCCGGTCGAGGCGCTCGGCGGACCGGGCCGCCCCTGGACACCGGGGCGGGACACCCGGGTGCGGGCCGCGACCGAGGCCGCGCGGGCGGTCGCCGAATCGGTCGCCGCCGAACTGCGCGCCGCCACCGGCCTGCCGCTGCCCGTGCTGGTCGACGCCCGGTCCGGCACCGGCGCGGACCTCGCCCTGGTCCTGGATCCGGACCCGGCCGGCCGACCCGACGGCGACGAGGCGTACGAGCTGATCGTCACCGAGCACGGCGCCACGATCCGCGCGGGCGCGCCGGTCGGCCTCTACCGGGGCGCCCAGACGCTGCGCCAACTGGTGCCGGTCGAGCCGCCGTTCGAACTGCGCCCGGCCGTGGTGCGGGACGCGCCCAGGTATCCGTACCGGGGCATCATGATCGACCTGGCCCGGCACTTCTATCCGCCCGCCGAGATGCGCCGGCTGATCGATCACCTCGCCGCCTACAAGTTCAACCACCTGCATCTGCATCTGACCGACGACCAGGGCTGGCGGATCGCCATCGAGGGGCGGCCCGAACTCACCGGGATCGGCGCGTCCACCCAGGTGGGCGGCGGGCCGGGCGGGTTCTGGACGGCGGCCGACTACCGCGCGGTGATCGACTACGCGGGCGAGCGCTTCATCACCGTGGTGCCCGAGATCGACATGCCCGGACACACCAACGCGGCGATCGTCGCCTACCCGGAACTGGCCTGCGACGGCAAGCAGTACACCCCCTATACCGGCACCCGGGTCGGCTTCTCCTCGTTGTGCGTCGACGGCGAGGCCACCTATACGTTCCTGGACGAGGTGCTCGGCCGGCTCGCCGAACTCACCCCCGGCCCCTACCTGCACATCGGCGGAGACGAGACGCACACGCTCAAGCCCGCGCAGTACCGGGCCTTCATGGCCCGCGCCCAACCCCTGGTGGCCAAGCACGGCAAGCAGACCATGGCCTGGCACCAACTCGCCTCCGGCGACCCGCTGCCCGGCGCGATCCTGGAGTACTGGGGCGCGTCCCGGCAGGACGCGGCCGAGGTCGCCGCCGCCGCGCGGGCCGGCCACAAGGTGGTGCTGGCGCCGGCCGACCACGCCTACCTGGACATGAAGTACAGCGCCGGCGAGCGGCTCGGGGTGACCTGGGCCGGCACCGTCGACGTGCGGCAGTCCTATGACTGGGAACCCTCGACGCACCTGCCCGGACTGCCCGCGGACGCGGTGCTCGGGGTCGAGGGCGCGTTGTGGGGCGAGACGATCAAGACCATCGCGGACGCCGAGTACCTGCTCTTCCCGCGGATCGCCTCGGTCGCCGAGGCCGCCTGGTCCCGCCCGGAACGGCGCGACTGGGCGGACTTTCGCACCCGGGCCGCGGCGCACGAGGCGCGCTGGGACGCGCAGGGCATCAACCACGCGGACCGGCTGACCTGACGCGGGGCCGCGTCCTCGGGCGCGGGGCTGCGCCCGAGGACGGGCCGGGTCAGCGGCGGACCGCGCCCGCGGTCAGGGCGATGATCGCGACCAGCACCGCCGGAATCGCCAATGCCGTGGTCAGGCTGGTGTGGTGGGCGATGAAGCCGATCACCGGCGGGCCCGCGAGCAGCCCGATGTAGGCGATGCCGGTCACCCGCGAGATGGCCCACGCGGCGGGCACCCCCGGGGTGTTGCCGGCGGCGCTGAACGTCACCGGGGCGACCGGGGCCACTCCGACGCCGAACAGCGTGAAGCCCAGCACCGACACCGCCGGCCACGGTGTGACCAGCGCGAGCGCCATGCCCAGCGCCGCGATCAGCGCGCCCGTCCGCAACACCCGTACCGGGCCGAAGCGTTCCACGACCCGATCGCCCGCGAACCGGCCGGCCGCCATCGCCACCGACATGCCCGCGAAGCCCAGCCCGGCGACCCCCGCCGAACTGTCCAGCGTCTCGCGCAGATGCACCCCGCTCCAGTCCGCTACCGCGCCCTCGCCGACGAAGGAGCACAGCCCGATCAGCGCGAGCAGGACCACCGCGCGGTAGCCGGCGAGCAGCCGGACCAGACCGCCCGCGGCCGCCGCAGGTGCTTCACCCGATTCCGATTCCGACGCCGACGCCGACGCCGACTTCGAATCCGACTTCGAGTCCGACGCTGCCGGGGTATGCACGTGCGGATCGTCCGCGACGCCCAGCAGCGCCCGCGAACCGGCCCACGCCCCGACCGCGAGCACGAGCGCCATCACCGACAGATGCACCCGGGGAGTGACCCCCAGGGCCGCCGCTCCGGAGCCGACCAGCGCGCCGAACAGCCCGCCGAGGCTGTAGCCGCCGTGCAGCCCGTTCATGATCGGCCGGCCCAACTGCTGCTCGATCGCGACACCCTGCGCGTTCGCCGCGACATCGGTGAAACCCATCAGCGCGCCCAGGATCAGCAGGCCGACCGCCAACGAGGGCAGGTTCCAGGCGAACGCGGGCAGGAACAGCGCCAGACACCCGCCGATCACCGACACCCGCGCGACCCGCCTGCTGCCCCAGCGCCCGGCGGCGGTGCCCGCGAGCTGGACCGCCACCAGCGCGCCCACCGGCGAGCCGAGCAGGGCCAGTCCCAGTTGGGCGTCGTCGAGGTCCAGATCCTCCTTGAACTGCGGGATCCGGGCCAGGAAATCCGCCACCGCGGCGCTGAACGCGAAGAACACCCACAGCGCGGCCCACCGGGCCCGCTGTAGACGTTCGATGGACAACCGCCCGGTCGTTTCCCCCGGGGCGCTCACACCGCGCAGGAACCGTCGGCGCACGCGTCGCCGTCGGTCGCCGGCCGGGCGGACTCGCCGCTCTGCTCGCGCACCTGGTCGCGCACCTGCTCCAGGACCTGGAGGAACGTGGACGCCTCCTGGGCGCCCTGCACCGCCCAGGTGCCCTCGAACACGAACGTCGGCACGGCGGTGACGCCCATCTCCTGCGCCTCGGCGATCTCGCGCCGGACCTCGTCGGTGCCCTCGTCGGAGGCGAGGAAGGCGACCACCCGATCCCGGTCCAGCCCGGCCTCGACGGCGAACTCGGTCAACCGCACGTGGTCGGCGACGTTCTCGCCCTCGGTGAAGTAGGCCGCGAGCAGCCGATCCTTGAGCGCGGCCTGGGCCGCCGGGCCGAACTCGGTCAGGGCGAGCCACAACATCCGGTGCGCGGTCAGCGTGTTCACCGACAGCGCCCGGGTGAAGTCGAAGGTGATGCCCTCGGCGGTGCCCACGTCGGCGAGCCGCGCGTTCATTCCGTCGAGGTTGGCCGCGCCGAACTTCTCGGCCAGCCGCTCGCGCAGCGGCGACGGCTCGGTGGGTGTGCTCGGGTCCAATTGGTAGGGGCGATACGTGACCTGGATGTCCTCGGCGCCCGGGAACGCCGCGAGCGCGCGCTCGAAGCGGCGCTTCCCGACGTAGCACCACGGGCACGCGATATCGCTGTAGATCTCGACCTTCACTTGCTCTCCGGCTTTCTTGCTCGGTGGTCGCGGGCACTGGCCGCACAGCGGCTGCGGCGTCCCGGGACACGGGGGCGATGTACAGGACGGACGTACCGACGGTCACGGCGGCGGACGCACCGAAAAGGAAACATACGTGCGACCGCCAAACATTCCCCAACCGGCTGTATCCGCGGCCCGAGCCCAGGCGTAGCCTGACCGCTGCCCGTCGTGCGTCACCGGTCGAGCACGCCGTGTCGACGCGGCGTCGGCACTCGACAACGCTCGACTTCACTTGTTCGACATGACTCGACATCACTCGAAGGAGCCCTCGTGGACCAGATGACCCAGTACCGGCGTGCGGTCGACGCCTTCCGCCCGCTGCTCGCCGAGGTCGACGACGCCAAGCTCGGACTCGCGTGTCCGTGCGACGAATGGGACGTCAAGGGCCTGCTCGCCCACGCCACCGGCGCCCAGCGCGGTCTCGCGGCGGCCCTGACCGGGCCGTCCGAGCCGGTCTCCGAGGACCCCAGGGAGGACTTCGAGGCGGTGGTCGAGACGATGCTGGCGACCTTCACGCCGGAGCGGATCGCCGCGTCGATCAAGACCCCGTTCGGCGAGCAGACCGGCGGTTTCCTGCTCGGCCTGGCCACCGGCGACATCTTCGTGCACGCGTGGGACCTGGCCCGGGCGCTGGGCAGGCCGACCGACCTGGACCCCGAGCTCGCCGAGACGCTCCTGGAGCGCATGCGCAGCACCCTTCCGGACGCCGCGCGCGGCGAGGGGCGTGCGTTCGGCCCGGAGCAGCCGGTCGCCGCGGACGCGCCGGCCGCGGACCGGCTCGCCGCGTTCACCGGTCGTGCGGTGAACTGAGCCCGAACGAGCCGCCGGGCCCCCGGACATCCCGGGACAAGCCCTACCGGACTCGGCAACTGACGGGTCGTCAGGCTGCGCGCCGGGTGGTCGGCGGTGTATGCACGTCAACGCACACCCCCAGTCGATCGGGAGTATCGATGAGCACGTCGCAGCACGATCACGGCCGGATGGATCCCCCTCGCGTCCAGGAGGTGGCCGACGGAGCGTTCGCGTACATCCAGCCGGACGGCACCTGGTGGATCAACAACACCGGCTTCCTGGTCGGCCCGGAGGGCGTCGTCGCGATCGACGGTTGCGCCACCGAGGCCCGGACCCGGATGTTCCAGGAGACGATCGCCAAGCACACCGACGCGCCGGTGCGCACGCTGATCAACACGCACCACCACGGCGACCACACGAACGGGAACTACCTGTTCGAGTCGGCCACCATCGTGGCGCACGAGAACACCCGGGCCGAGATCCTCAATCTGGGCATCATGGAGGTCGAGGCGATCTGGCCGGGGGTCGGCTGGGGCGGGCTGCGCGCGGCACCGCCGTTCCTGACCTTCACCGACAGCGTCACCGTGTACGCGGGCGAACTGCGGGCGCAGGTGCGGCACTTCGGGCCGGCGCACACCTCGAACGACTCGGTGGTGTGGTTGGAGGAGCAGGGCGTCCTCTACACGGGCGACCTGATCTTCAACGGCGGTACCCCGTTCCTGCTGATGGGTTCGCCCGCCGGCTACCTCGAAGTGCTGGAGCGCATCAAGGGGTTGGGCGCGACCACGCTGGTCCCCGGGCACGGCGAGGTGTGTGGCCCGGAGCAGATCGACTATGCGATCGGGTACACGAACTTCCTCCTGGAGACGGCCCGCAAGGGTCTGGAGGCCGGGCTGGACCCGCTGAGCGTGGCGCGGGAGACGGACCTGGGCGAGTACGCGGTGCTGTCCGACTCGGAGCGGATCGTCGGCAACCTGCACCGGGCATATGCCGAGTTGAACGGGGCGGAGCGGGCCGCGTCGATCGACATCTACGGCGCGCTCGGCGACATGGTCGTGTTCAACGACGGCAAGCCGCTTTCCTGCTACGCGTGACGAGTGGTGCGGCCTGCGGCCCGGCCGGCCTCGAACGCGGGCCGGGCTGATCGGCCATGGGCGCCGGCCGGGCCGTTGACGGCCCGGCCGGCGCTTTTGGTCGGGGTTGGGGGCGGTGTGATCATTTAGCGATACCGACGCACCGTCGCCGGTCCTCGGCACGTACGGAACAAGGAGCACAATCGTGAAGTTCGCGACCTTCGACCTGAATGGCTCGATCCACTCCGGGGTGTTGTCGAGCGGTGGCGATACCGTGCACCCGCTGCCGGCGGGCGAAACGTTGCTCTCGTTGATCGAGCGGGGCGGGCAGGCGTTGCGCGCGGCGGGTGAGCAGGCCCTGTCGCAGCCCTCGGTCGCGCTCGCCGACGTGCGCCTGCTGCCGCCGCTGCAGCCGCCCACCGTGCGTGACTTCGTGGCGTTCGAGGAGCACGTCGAGGGCGTCGCGATCACCGTGCAGGGGCCGGACGCCACGGTGGTGCCCGAGTGGTACGAGCTGCCCACCTTCTACTTCACCAACCCCTACGCGATCATCGGCCCCGACGACGTGGTGCCGATGCCGCCGGGGTCGAGCGTGCTCGACTTCGAACTGGAGGTCGGCATCGTGATCGGCCGCGCGGGCAAGGACCTGACGGTCGAGCAGGCCGCGGAACACATCGTCGGCTACACCATCTTCAACGACTGGTCGGCGCGCGACCTCCAGGCCCGGGAGATGCGGGTCGGTCTGGGTCCGTGCAAGGGCAAGGACACCGCGACCACGCTCGGCCCGTGGCTGGTGACCGCCGACGAGTTCGAGGAGTACCGGGACGCGGACGGCTTCCTGGACATCGCGCTGCGGGCGTCGGTCAACGGTGTCGAGATCGGCCGCGACTCGCTGGTCAACATGGGCTGGCCGCCCGCCGAGTTGGTCGCCTACGCCTCGCGTGGCACCTGGATCCGTCCCGGCGACGTACTCGGCACCGGCACCTGCGGCAACGGCGGTTGCCTCGGCGAACTGTGGGGCCTGGGGCGGGAGTTGTCGCCGCTGAAGCCGGGTGACACGGTGGCGCTCACGGTTGAGGGCATCGGGACGCTGACCAACACGGTGGTCGAGGGCGCCGCCCCGCAGCCGATCCCGGCCGCGCGCAAGCGTCCGCGCACCCGCCGGGACGCCTTCGACGCGTGAGGCGCGCGGGCAGGCGGCCGGGCACCCGGCCGCCTGCCCGCGATCGCTCAACCGTTCAGATAGGCGAGTACGGCCAACACCCGTCGATGTCCCACGTCGTCGGGTGCCAGGCCGAGCTTCGCGAAGATGTTGCGGATGTGCTTGTTGACGGCGCCTTCGCTGATCACCAGCAGCCGGCCGATGTCCGTGTTCGAGCGACCCTCGGCCATCAGCCCGAGCACCTCGCGCTCACGCGGGGTCAACTCGCGCAACGGGTCGTCCGAGCGGCGGCGGACCAGGAGTTGGGCGACCACCTCCGGGTCCATCACCGTGCCGCCCGCCGCCACCCGGCGCAGCGCGTCGGCGAACTCCGCGACGTCGCCCACCCGTTGCTTGAGCAGGTAGCCGGTCGCGCCCTTGCCGTCGGCGAGCAACTCGGCCGCGTAGCGGTCCTCGACATACGCGGACAACACCAGCACGGGCAGCCCCGGTCGACGCCGCCGGGCCTCGATCGCGGCCCGCAACCCCTCGTCGCGAAAATCCGGTGGCAGTCGTACGTCGACCACGGTGACGTCCGGCTCGTGGGTTGCCACGGCGGCCAGGAAATCCGTGCCGTTGTCCACCGCCGCCGGCACCTCGAAGCCCTCGCCGGCCAGGAGCAGGGTGAGCCCCTCGCGCAGCAGGGCGTCGTCCTCGGCGATCACCACCCGCACGGCAACTCCGCACGCAGTCGGGTCGGCCCGCCCACCGGGCTGTGCACCGTCAGCCGGCCGCCCAGGGCGAGCGCGCGCCGCCGGAGGCCGATCAGGCCGCTGCCCGGGTGCCCGTCCGCGCCGCCGCGCCCGTCGTCCTCGACCTCGATCACCAGCGTGTCCTCCTCCTGCGCCAACGTGACCACGACGTGGTCGGCGTGGCTGTGCTTGGCCACATTGTTCAACGCCTCGGCGACGACGAAGTACGCGGCGGTCTCCACGGCGGCCGGGGCCCGGGTCAGGCCGACGGTCCGCACGACGCAGGGCACCGGGCAGCGGGCGGCCAGGGCGGAGACGGCGCCGTCCAGACCGCGTTCGGCCAGGATCGGCGGGTGGATGCCGCGGACCACGTCGCGCAGTTCGTCCAGCGCGTCGTTGGCGGCTCGCCGAGCGCGCAGGACCAGCGGCAGCGCCTGCTCCGGATCGCGTTCCAGAGCCCGTTCGATCAGCCCGAGGTGCAGCACCACGGCAAGCAGTCGATTCTGCGTACCGTCGTGCAAGTCCCTTTCGATGCGCCGCAGTTCGGCGCCGTGTGCGTCCAATGCGGCGGCTCGGCCGGCGGTCGCCTCGGCCAGTTGCTCGACCAGGTGGGGGGTGGACGAGGGGGTGAGCAGCGGGCGGGTCGGTCGAGCCTGACCGCGGAGCAGGATCGGGACCAGGGTGGCCGTGAGCATCGCGAGGGCCGCACCGATCGGCACCATCGCCGCGGCCGTCCACCACGAGTCGACCGGGAATCCGGCCCCGGAGGGCGGCCGGCCCGGGACGGCCCACCACCACAGCGGCATGGTGAGGTTGTTGACGGCGCTCAGGCCCAGGCCCAGGCCGAGCACGGCGGCGAGCAGGCCGGTCAACCCGTGTACCGGGAGCCACAGCAGGTCCCGCCGGCCGGCCGGGTCGGTGAGCGCGATCCGGGCTCGGCCGAGCAGGGAGCCCTCCAGGGGGCGGTAGTGCTCGGGTATCGGCGGGCCGCCGAGCACGCCGGCGACCCGGCGGCGTTCGATCCCGGCCAGTCGGCGCACCGTGCGCAGCAGCGGGGCCGCGAGGGGCAGGCCGACGCCCACGACGCACAGCGCGGCGACCAGCACGACCGCGGGCAGGGCGAGCAGCGCGAGCAGTGCGGTGCCGCCGGCCTCGGCGAGCAGCAGCAGCCGGCCGGGCAGACGGCGCAGCGCCGCGAGCGTTCGGGACAGGCCGGACCTCGCGGACATCGCTCGACCCCTTTCCCGGATTGGTTCGATGCTCTCCGGCGCGGCACCCGACCGACAGCCGGGCCGGGCCCCCTCGCGGGGTGGTGCGCACACCACCCCACAAACGCCCGTGGCCGGGATGCCGGGCGACCGCCTCGGGATCCTACGTTCGTGGGGGTCGGCGGCTCGTCCGGGAGCGGTCGACACCCACGACGAAGGAGTCGACCATGACCCGACGACCACCGCGATCTCGGTCGGCGGAGCGCCCGGTGTGGTCCTGGGTGATCCTGCTGCTCGTCGTCGGCGTGATCGTGAACGTACTGGTCACGGTGTGACGGTCGGCGCGGACGCACCGGCGCGCTCCCGGGGCCCGCGGCGCGCGTCCACCGCCCACACCACCAGGGCCAGGGCCCCGAAGCCCGCGCCGAGCAGGCAGACCGCCGACCAGCCGGCCGCCGCGTACAAGGTGGTGGAGGCGATCGCCCCGACGGCGCTGCCGATCGAGTAGAAGATCATGTAGCCGCCGATCAGTCGGCTGCCGGCGTCCGGCCGCAGCGGGTGGATCAGCGTCTGGTTGCTCACGTGTACCGCCTGGACCGCGAGATCGAGCATGATCGTGCCCACCACCAGCGCCCACAGCGACTGGCGGGTGAAGGCCAGCGGCAGCCAGGACAGGGTGAGCAGGACCAGCGCGATCCCGGTGACCCGGTTCGCGTGGCCCCGATCGCTCAGTCGGCCGGCCGGGATCGCGCCGAGCGCGCCGGCGGCGCCGGCCAGGCCGAAGGCGCCGATCGCGGTGTGCGACAGGGACAGCGGCGGCTCGCTCAGCGGGAGCGCGATGCTGCTCCACAGGGTGCTGAAGGCGGCGAAGATCAGCAGCGCGAACAGGGCCCGGACCCGGAAGAGGCGTTCCGCCGCGAACAGGGTCGGCATCGAGACGAGCAGCTTGCGGTAGGACAGCCGGTCGCCGCCGGTCGCCGCGGGCCGGTCGTCCCGCCCGCGAGGCAATACCCGGTACAGGGTGTGGGCCAGGAGCAGGCTCAGCGCGGCGGAGCCGAGGTACACCGCGCGCCAGCCCGCCAGGTCGGCCACCGTGCCGGAGACGGTCCGGGCGAGCAGGATGCCCAGGACCACGCCGCCGGTGACCGCCCCGACGACGCGACCGCGTTCGGCCGGGGCGGCGAGCGAGGCGGCGTGCGCGACGACCACCTGGGTGACCACGGCGAGCAGGCCGACGCAGATCATCGCGACCAGCAGCAGGGCGGCGTGACCGGCCAGGCCGACGGCGGCGGAGGCGGCGGCCAGGAGCGCGAATTGGCCCACGATCAGCCGGCGGCGGTCGAGCAGGTCGCCGAGCGGGACGAGCAGGAACAGGCCGAGTGCGTAGCCGACCTGGGTGAGCGTGACCACCACGCCGACGGTGCCCGGGGCCAGGCCCAGGTCGTGGCCCATGGTCACCAGCAGCGGTTGGGCGAGGTAGACGCCGGCCACGGCGACGCCGGCGGCGACCGCGAACAGGAGGGTGTGGGCGCGGGAGAGCGAGGCGGCCTCCGGGTTTCCCGCCTCGGCCTCGATCCGCCTCGGACCGCCCTGTTGCTCGACCGCCATGTCACGCTCTCCCTCGAATCCGGTGGCAAGTTGCTACCGGATGCACGCTAGACGAGCTTGGTAGCATGTTGCAACCAGGGTGGCGGCGAGTGGCCACCCGATCCGAGGACGAGGAGACGACCCGCATGGTGCAGCGCACCCGGTTCGACGAGAGCACCTGCCCGGTGGCGCGCTCGGTGGACGCGATCGGCGATTGGTGGTCGTTGCTGATCGTGCGCGACGCGTTCGACGGGAGCCGACGATTCGGCGAGTTCCAGCGCAGCCTGGGCGTGGCCAAGAACATCCTGACCGCCCGACTGCGCGCGCTGGTGGCCGGCGGGATCCTGGAGGTGGTCCCGGCATCCGACGGCAGTGCCTACAACGAGTACGTGTTGACCGCCAAGGGCCGCGACCTGTTCACCGTGATCGTGGCCCTGCGCCAGTGGGGCGAGGCGCACTGGTTCGAGCCGGCCGAGCCGCAGTCCCGGCTGCTGGACCGGCGTCAGGGCCGCCCGCTGCGGACGCTGGAGGTACGCGCTGCGGACGGCCGCCCGATCGGGCCGCAGGACACGGAGGTGGAGAAGGTGCCGGAGGGCGTCGAGGCGGCGGGGGCCGAGTGAGTCGGGCCCGCCCGATCACCGCTCCGGGAGCGACACCAGCCCCAGGCACGTGAGCAGTTCGAAGAACAGGTGCTGCACGAACGGGTCCCGCTGCAGGCTCAGCAACTCCAGGATCGGCTCGGGAGGTACGCGGTATCCGGCCGCCGCGGCCCACCGCACGGCCGCCTCTGCGACGCGCGGCCGATCCTCCTCCAGCCACGCCGCGGCCTCGTCCCGGAAACGGCCGAAGTCGCCGTGCTGCCCGGCCCGGTTCCACCGATTCCCGGCCAACTGCGTGGCGGCGCTGCCCGGATCGAGCCAGCCCTCCCAGAAGTCCGTGCCGCTCAGCCCCTGGACGTGCGCGACATCGCTCTCGAACACCCCGCAGACCAACACGGGCGAACCGGTGCGCGCCGCCAGGTCGGTGAGCCAGGGGCCCTGGAAGGCGTACGGGTCCTCGAAGTGGCGCACGTGCACCGCGCGCCAGCCGTCCGCGTAGGTCCACTCGCCGTAGACCGGATGTCCGTTTCCGCCGACGTAGGGCGCCAGGTCCGCCAACGGCGTCCGTGCGCGTAATACGACGATGTCCCCGTTGAATCCCATGGCCCACCCCTTCGGTCGCGATGTCCGTTGGGGTTCAACGTAGATACCGCGTCCGACAACCGACCGGGTGTCGGGTTCAGGAGCCCGGGACCTGCTCCACGGCGCTGGTACCGCTGCCCTCCCGGGACTCCCACTCCCATGTCTCCTCCAGCCGGAGCCGACCGTCCGGCAACACCACGACGGCGCTCACGCAGTGCCCGGACGCGGTGGCGCCGGACCGGTTGAGCTGCGTGTAGCGAAAGTCCAGGGTGTCCCCGTCGCGGGTGCCGATCAGGTGGCCGCGGACGATGTCGCCGCCGCGGTAGTCGGCCCAGACCACCCCGTCGGCCTCGTGGTACGCGAAGAACGTGGACGCGTCCACCTCGCCGTGCTCGGGACGATCGAGCGGGGCGAAACCGAGTCCATCCAGGGACGGTGCGGGCACGGGGGTTCCTTCCGAGTCGGGGTACGAGGCGTGCCTCGGGGCGGTCCGGTAGTTGTCTCGGCCCTACGCGTCGGGCAGGCCCCGCCAGCGCCACTTGCCGACCCGACGCGGGTGGCCCGGGAGTTCGGTACGGCCGGTGCACCACAGCAGGGTGGGCCACGGGGCGAAGCCGGCGGGGGCGTCGGGGAACATCCGGGTCAGTACCCGGGCGCAGACCTGCCGATCGGGCTCGTAGGCCAGGTCGAGACCGGCGGCCAGGTCGTGCATGTGGACCATCACCTCGATGATGCCCATTCCGGCGAAGCCGTCCGGATCGGAGATCCCGTACGGGTGGAACGCGCGAGCCGAGTCGGGGCGGGTGGCCACCATGGTCGCGAGCAGCGCGCCGCCCGCGCGGACCGCGTGCAACATCGTGCTCGGCGTCGCGTCGTCGTCCGCCTGGATGTCCACCGGGACGTAGTCGTCCATCCGAGCGGACGCGACCTGGCCCGCGTACGCGTACAGATCGCCGACCACGTGCACCAGCGTGTACCAACAGTCCCATTCCAACCCGCCCGCCGGGCGCGACCAGTCACGCTCGCCCTCGGTGGCCTCGGTCAATACCGCGACGGCGTGTGCGACCGTCGATTCCACGTCCTGTGCCGCCTGTGATCCCATCCGGCGATTTATACCGGGGGCGGGTGCGGGGCGCATGTGCATTTGCGTCGGGATGGGACTTCCGTCGGCCGCCGCGTCCCCGGAGCGAGCGCCATGTCCACTGCCGCCGTCACTGCCGTGACGATCGCGCCGATGCGTCCCGAGCATGCCGGCCAGGTGCTCACGATCCATCAACTCGGCATCGACACCGGGAACGCCACGTTTCGGGAGCGGGCGCCGGGATGGGCGGAACTCGACGCGGGCAAACTGCCCGGGCACCCTTCGCCGCGCTCGACGAGTCGACCGGCGCGGCACCGGGTCGGGACGCGCGGCGCGGGGCCGGTCGGTCGGGGAAGCGGGGCCGTCGGATCCCGGCGTTGGTATGCCTTGACCTCTTGGGCACTCGGTGAATAATCGAGATCGTTGTAGTGATCAAGGATGTGGAAGTTCGGCTTGGGGTGGGCCGGTCCGGTGCGCGGCGAACACACCTCGCGGCGGGCCGTCCGCCCGGAACGAGGAGACGGTACATGCGCGCGATCCTGCACACCGCCACGGGCGCCGAGATCCGGGACGATGTCACCGTACGTGACCCGGAGGCCGGTGAGGTCCTGGTCCGGATCGTCGCGACCGGGGTCTGCCACAGCGATGTCAGCGTGCTGGAGGGCGTCATCGAGTGGCCCACGCCGTCCGTGCTCGGGCACGAGGGCGCCGGCATCGTGGAGAAGGTCGGCGCGGGGGTCGGTTCGGTGGTGCCGGGCGACCACGTGGTGATCACCACGATCGCCGCGTGCGGGATGTGTCGGCACTGCCAGACCGGACACCCCAACCGTTGTCGCCAGACGCTGGGCAACCGGGGCACGCCGTTCGCCATCGGCGACGAGCCGGTGTGGAACTTCGCGGGGGCGTCCACCTTCGCCGAGTTGACCCTGGTCAAGGAAATCCAGTGCGTGACCATCCCGAAGGACGTGCCGCTGACCTCCGCGTGCCTGGTGCCGTGCGGCGTGGTCACCGGCGCGGGCGCGGTGCTCAACAGGGCGAACGTGCTGCCCGGCCAGACCGCGGCCGTGATCGGCCTCGGCGGGGTCGGCCTGTCCGCCGTCCAGGCGTTGCGGCTCAAGGGCGCCGGCCGCGTGGTCGGCATCGACACCGTGCCCGGCAAGTTCGAGTTGGCCGGCAAGTTCGGTGCGACCGACTTCGTCAAGTCGGGCAAGGACGTGGACGTCGCGGACGAGATCCGCACGCTCTTCCCGTACAGCGACGAGGTCAAGGTCGGCGTGTTCGGCGCGGGCGGCGTGGACTGGATCTTCGAGTGCACCGGCATCCCGGCCGTGCTGGAGAACGCCATGGAGGCGCTGGACTGGGGAGGCACGCTGATCGCCGTCGGCCAGCCCGCGCAGACCGCGACCGCCAACATCCGGATCGCCAACCTGCTCCAGTGCGACCGGGGCCTCCTGGGCACCCGCGCCGGCGGCGTGCGTCCGCACGAGGACATCCGGGCGATCGTCGAGCTGTACCGCCAAGGCAAGTTCGACCTGGACGCGCTGGTGTCCAAGGTCTATCCGGCCGACGGCTTCCACGACGTGCTCGACGACATGCACAACGGACGGATCGCGCGCGGCGTCATCGCGTTCTGAGGCCCGCCCGGACCGGACCGCCCGGCCGGATCGCCGATCCGCCCGGCCCGCCCGCCGGACGCGGATCGCCGATCCGGCCGGCCGCCCGAGAGGACCGCCCGACGCATGACGGACGACACCCGAGCCGGTACGGACCTGCCCGCACTCGACCCGGGCCCCGAGTCCACGCCGCCGCCCGCCGCCGGCAACTGGGGCCGCTGGGGCGCCGAGGACGAACGCGGGGCGCTCAACCTGATCGAGCCCGCCGGGGTCCGGACCGCCGCGCACGAGATCCGGACCGGGCGCTCGTACTCGCTCGCCCTTCCCATCGTGCGCGGCAACCAACCCGCCTTCGACTTCCGCGGCACGCCACAACGGCTGACGCTGGTCAGTCAGACCGACGCGATGTACGAGGGGTTCGAGGGCGGCGACGACGTCGGCTCGAACGAGGACGTGCTGATCATCCCGTCGCACAACCTCACGCACATGGACGCGCTGTGCCACGTGCAGGCCAAGGGACGGTTCTACAACGGCTTTCCGGCCGACAGCTTCCGCTCGCACACCGGCGCCGGCCGCTGCGGGATCGACAAGCTCGGCGCGTTCGCGACCCGGGCGGTGCTGCTCGACCTGCCGCGGCACTTCGACAGGCCGTATCTGGAGGGCGGATACAAGATCACCGGCGCCGATCTGGCCGGGTGCGCCGAGCGGCAGGGCGTCGAGGTGCGCGCCGGCGACGCGCTGTTGGTTCGTACCGGCTACCTGGACGAGTACCGGGCCACGGTCGCCGCCGGCCGCGAGCCCTCGTTCGCACAGCCCGGTCTGTCGCTCGACGCGGTGGACTACGTCCGGGAACACGACATCAGTGTGGTCGGCGCGGACAACAGCGCGATCGAGTGCATTCCGTTCGATGATCGGTTCTTGTCGGTCCACATCGCGTTGCTCGTCGAATCCGGTGTGCCACTGCTCGAACATCTATGGCTGAGCGAGCTTGCCGAGGCGATGGCGGAAGCCGGCGCCTATTCGTGTCTGTTGTGTGTGGCCCCGCTTCCGGTCACCGGTGCAACGGGGAGCCCCATCAATCCGGTTGCCATTGTCTGATCGTCTGACGACTGACATAGTCCATGGGCAGGTCGTCTCGGTCTCGTTTCCTCCGTCGGGACCGAGGCGACCGCTTGACGGCCGCTCGGCTGCGGATAACAAACAAGTGTGATCACACATGATCGCGAGTGCGTCGGTGGGCGCGCCGCGGACCCCGCCGCGCGGTATTTCCGGAGTCGAAGCCCTGTTCGTTCGCCCGGCCGCCCGCTGTCCGCCTGTTCGCCAAGGCCGCCTTCGGCCGCGATGTGCGGCGGGCTCGGAATCCGCTCCGAGTTATGCACGTTATCGCACAGTATTAAATTGACGCAGTCAAGGACTGCTATCATGGCCGGGTGAACTCCACCGAAAACGTCGAAGCGATCCAGCGGGCGCTGGAGGCACTGCTTCGGCGCCACGCCAGCCGCCGAGTATACGCGGGCCAGGCCGCCGCGGCGGGCGCGACCATTTCGCAGCCCGCCTATGTGCTGCTGCGCCGCATCGAGAAGCAAGGCCCGCTCCCCATGGGGGAGTTGGCGCGCATGACGAACATGGACCCGGGCGCCACCGCGCGCCAGGTCGGCCAACTGGAGCGGGAGGGCTACGTCCGGCGTTCGCCCAGCCCGGACGACGGGCGGGTCAGCCTCGTCTCGCTCACCCCGCGCGGCGACTCGGTCCGGCGCCGGCTCAACGACGTCATGGACCGGCGGATGAGCGAGATGCTCGACCGCTGGAGCGACGCGGACCGCGAGACGTTCGCCGCGCTGTTGCAGCGATTCGTCGAGGAGATGGCCGAGGGCGAGATCCCCGCGGCCGTCGAGGACCCCGCCGTCTGAGCACACCTCGACCCGCCTGACTATTCGTCATATCCCAAATTGCCAGGGCTCCTTGTCGGTGACATTCGACAAGGAGCCCTGGCAATTCGCCGGCCGGCCGCCGCACGAATGACTGCGCGGATCACCCGACGGTCGCCGATTTATCGGCGCCTATTGCCGAAACCGACCCCTGCCGCGCCGAGCCGGGGAACTCGGCGTGGTTCTCCGCGCCGTGCCGCCATTGTGTGAGCGGGGGTGCGATCGGGGTCGGGGGAGGTTTCGGGCCGATCGGGTCGCCTGCCGTCGCGCGTGCCGTTGCTCTTCTCGCCGTGGCACGTCGGAGTCTTCACAAGGGGCATCCGAGCATGCACACTGTCTGTAGTCGGACCGTAACTCATGTCGAAGGACGCTCATGGACGAACACGGCGACGAACACGAGCGCGATCCCGATGCGCCCGACAACGACGGCGGGCGCCTGTTCGTCACCCTCGTGGACGGCACGTGGTACACCCTGCCGGCCACGATCGCAGGCATCCGTGAGTCCCTGCCGGAAGAGCAACGCGCCAAGTTCATGGACGAGATCGAGCACACGCCCGCTCGTGACATGCCCCTGACGCTGTATCGATGGGCGGAGAAACCCACACCGGTCCCGGCGGCCATGCGCCGGATCCACGACTGGGTGCAGGGGATTCACGAGGAAGCGGAAGCGGCCGTCGTCATGGGGGTGGATCGTGCGGACGTACTCGATCAAGTGGACTCCCGATTGCGAGAAGGCCCGCCGCAATCTTCCGAGTAGCCAGCGGCGAGACCTGGACAACGGCATGGCCCGCATCGCCAACGACCCATACGGGTCCGGGTCCAGTGCCACATACAGCAAGGACAGGCGCACGGCGACCTGCGGAAGCGTCATCGTGATCTACCAGATCACGACAAGTGAGCTTCTGGTGACCGTTGTTCAGCTCGTGGGGTGACGCACGGCGCGGGTGAGGGCGGCTGCACGGCACCGGTCGGGTGGTCGCCCTTGGTCGAGGCGTCCGGCGTCGAACCGTCCGCCGGATCTGCCCACTCCGCCACGGGGCCCATGGGGCAGTCGGCTCGTTCGAGGTCTGCCAGGAGGGCGAACCATGCGTGACCGTTCGGTGGTTGCACGACGGCCAACGTGCCCTTGTCCACGGCCCACATCTCCATGAGCGTGCCGTTCGGTCGCTTCGTCGCGTCTTCCGCCCCGACGTAGGCGACGCGCGCGTGCAGGACCGGGGGAGGGGGCCGGAGGATGACCAAGTCCCGCATGTGGCACACGAATTCGATGCCGACTCGCAGGCGTAGGTAGACCTGCCGACCCTGCACGTCCATCAGCACGCCCTCGCGGCCCGAGTACGCGTCGCGACACCACGCGTGCCGGTAGCGCTCGAAGAACGCGCGGCCCTTGTCGAGATCCTCCTGCGTACTCCCCGAGACTCGCCCTTGGGCGCTCATCGCGATCCCCGCCCACCCGAGTACGGCGCGCGAGACCGCACCGACAACCGCCAGGCCCGCCACAGCCGATGCGAACGCAGCCGCCGAAGCAGCGTCGGGCGCGAGGCAGGTGGGCGCGGGGGAGCCTCGGCGTCCGGTCCGTCGACCCACTTCCGGACCAGCAGGAGCAGTTGCTCGTCCTGCGCATCGCGATCCAGCGTCGACACGCGTGCCGAGCTTCGCTGGGTCCAGCCGATTCGATCTGTCATCTTGATGACGTGTCCCTTCTCGTTGCGGGGCACGTAGGGGGCGAGACGCTGTCCAGGCATTCACTCGCCCCCTACCCCATCCCTCTTCGTGGCGGAGCGCCGCTGCGATTGCAGTAGGTGGTTATTCGGCCACTCTGTGGTTCAGGATCGGCCCTTCGGTTTAGCCTTTGAAGCAGCCCACCGTTGCGGATCCGATTGGAACGAAAGAGGGGTACGCGCGTGCGATTCCGGGAGCGTCGGACCGATCCGACAAACGGATCACCACGCCAACGCGTGGCCGCTCAGATTCGCGAGCATCGAACGCGAGCCGGCATGTCCGTAACGGAGTTGGCCGACGTCGTGGGCTACAGCAAGGCATCGATGAGCCGCTTCGAAACGTGTGACAGCCCGGTTCCCGAAGAGTTGTGCCCCAAGCTCGATGCCGCGTTCGGCACGAACGGACTGTTCACCGCCCTGTTCGAGATGCTGCGCGGCGTGCGGTTCCCGGATCGGTACCTGGAATACATGGGGCTGGAGAACGACGCCTTCGGCTTGAGGGAGTGGGCAGGTTTCCGCATTCCCGGACTGCTTCAGACCCCGGCATACGCCCGCGCAGTTTTCCGGGAAGCGGACCGGGGAGCAACCGACGAAGAGATCGAAGCGCGCGTCGCCGCCCGGATGAGCCGACGCGCAATCTTCGACAAAAACCCAAGCCCCTACTTCACGGCGATCCTTGACGAGTCGGTCCTTCGCCGCTGGATCGGTGGACCGGTAGTCATGGCGGAACAACTTGTTGCCCTCCTGCCGATGATGGACCATGCGCACGGCACCGCCCGGGTGTTGCCCCTTTGCCGTGGCGAATTCGGCCTGAGTGAGGCGACGCAGATCGTGATCGAGTTGGAAGACGGCACGTCACTGATCTACGTGGAAGGCAGTGCGAGTGGGCAGATTCTTGAGGACCCGGACGTCGTCACGATGCGCAAACGGACCTACGATCGGGTGAGTGCCTACGCCCTGACCCCGAGGGAATCGGCAACCATGATCCGCGCCGCAATCAAGGAGTACGAGGCATGCACACGATCCTCGATCTGAGCACCGCTGCCTGGCGTAAGTCGAGTTACAGCAACGACGATCAAGGCGCGTGTGTCGAAGTGGCCGATGACTTCCCGGGCATCGTGCCCGTCCGTGACAGCAAGGACCCGGGTGTCGGGTTCCTGGTCGTGCCTGCCGCTTCGTGGGGTGTGCTCGCGGCGTCGTTGCGCGGCTGACGGCGGGGTGCTTCGGGTTCACCGGTCGAGGGGGCGGGTGGGGTCGGCGAGGGTTTTGCGGATGTCGGCGGGTGGGCGCCCTGCCATCTGTGCATGGCACGACGCAGGGCCCGCGCGTCGCTGAATCCGGTGCGGGCGGCGACGACGCGCACGGGGAGGGTGCCGTCGCGGAGCAGGTCCGGGGCGAGTTGTTCGCGGGTGGCCCGGACTTCGTCGCGCCAGGTCGTTCCGTGCTCGCCGAGCCGGCGTTGCAGGGATCGGGGGCTGGTGGCCATCCGGCGGGCGACGGTGGCCGGCGAGAGGTCGGCGTCGCGCAACGCCGCCTCCAGCGCGATACGAAGGACCGCGTGCCAGGTCAGGACGGATTTCGCGGAGGCGATGGACAGTTCCGCGTGATGGCGCAGGACCTCGCGCAGGCCGGGCTGCGTGTGCGGGAGCGGGGCGTGGGCGTCGTCGGCGAGGAACGTGATCGTGTTCGCGGGGGCGCCGAATTCGATGCTGCGGGTGCCCGGGAGATCGGCCGGAGCGCGCGTGTCGGCGGGTGTGCCGTGTCGGAAGGCGGCGTGCACGGGGGCGACGGGGCGGCGCAGCGCCTCGGTCGCGCGCCGGGTGAAGAGCACGGCCGCGAACTGCTCTATCGCGGCGACCACATCGGCTCCGGCCGGGCCGGTGGTGTGGGACAGGGTCAGCAGGCGGCCGTCGTCGACGACGGATATGCGCTCGGCGTCCGGGTCGCCGATGACCGTGACGTAGCCGCCCGCGCTCGCCAGTGATTCGGCGAGTGTCGCGCCCGAGGTGAACAGGTAGTCCCAGACGCCGAAGGATCCCAACGGGGCCATCGCGGCGGCGTGCAGTCCGGCGCCCGGGGCAGGGCGGCCGGCGATGATTTCCTCCCACAGCACCAGCGCGGCGGTGGTCGGCACCCGGACGAAGTCGTCCGCGAGCACGCCGTCCTCGAACCCGGGCAGGCGTTCGAGCCGCTTGGGCGGCATTCCGGCCCGGCGGGCGACTTGCAGCATGAAGCGGCCATACGGGCGGAGAAGGTTCCGTTGAGCACGGTTTCCCAGGCTAGATCATCCGAGCCGTTCCCGTTGGTGCGCCGGAGCCCCTGTTTGGCGCGTTCGGCCCCTCGTCGGCGGTACGCGGCGCCCATACGTTCGAGGTAGAGCCGAAGCGCGGATATCCGCCCGGCCGGGCCGGCGCACCCCTGCGAACGGAAACGGAACTCTGCCATGAACGACGCCGGCGCGCCGAGCGCGAACACCCCGGCCGTAGCGGTGACGGCAGTTCGCGTTCCTCGACCCGGACGCCATCCGCCCGGAGATCTACACGCCGTCCGAGTGTCGACCCCGTCGATGCCCCGACCTGCGGCTTCTTCCAAACGGCGGTCCCCGGGCCGCCACTCATCCGCCCACCACCGCCACCTCGCCGGGGTCCTCGCCGGGCCGACCCGGGTCGCCGTGATCGCCGTCGAGCCGGCCGGCACTCGCGCTTCGCCCCGCCGGTCGCCTGACATCCGCCAAAGAAAGGAAGTTCGATGATGCGCATCACCGTGGACATGAACCTGTGCGAGAGCCACGGCCAGTGCGTTTTCGCCGCGCCGGACGTCTTCGCCTTCGACGACGACGACTACCTCGTCTACGAAGCGGAGCCGTCCGACGCCCGTCTCGACGAGGTCCGCACCGCGGCGGCGATGTGCCCGGTCCGTGCCATCGGCATCCTCGGCACCCTGGGAGCCGCGGCGTGAAGCGCGTCGTGGTGGCCGGCGCGTCGCTGGCCGGCCTCCGGGCCGCGCAGACGCTGCGCGCCGAAGGATTCGCCGGCGAGCTGGTCCTGGTCGGCGCCGAGTCCCATCTGCCCTACGACCGGCCTCCGTTGTCGAAGAAGCAGCTCACGGATGCTCTGCCGGTGTCCGCGACGGATCTTCCGGTGCCCGGGGACCTCGACGCCACCTGGATCCTCGGCACGCGTGCCGACGGCCTCGACGCGTACGGCCGGACCGTGCGGCTGTCCGACGGACGCGACCTCCCGTACGACGGACTGGTCATCGCCACCGGTGCCGCCGCGTGCGTGCCGGCCGCACTCCTCCCCCTGCCGTCCGGCGTGCACACGCTGCGTACCCGGGAGGACGCCGCGTCGTTGCGCGTCGATCTGCGGCCCGGCCGCAGGGCCGTCGTCGTGGGTGGCGGTTTCCTCGGCAGCGAGATCGCGGCCGCCGCTCGGGCCTGCGGCCTCGACGTCACGCTGGTGGTCCCGGAAAGCCGACCGCTGGTGCGGCAAGTAGGCTCCGCCGCCGGTGAGTTCATCACCCGTCTGCACGACTCGGCCGGCATCCGAGTGCTCCCCGGGTACCGGGTCAAGGCGCTGGTCGGCGGTCGGCGGCTGACCGCGGTCGGTCTCGACGACGGCACCGAACTCGCGGCGGACATCGCGGTTCTCGCCCTCGGCGCGGTCCCGAACGTCGCGTGGCTGGCCGGGTCCGGCATCGCACTGGCCGGCGGCGTCCGGTGCGACGAGCGACTGCGCGTGTTGTCGATCGACGGGACGCCCATGCCGGGCGTCGTCGCGGCCGGCGACGTCGCGGTCGTTCCGCACCCGCACCCACCGAACTCGGACTCGCGTTCCGCGTCGCGCGCGGCGGTCTACGACGGGAACCGCAGCTCGCTCGGGCACTGGAGCAACGCCGTGGAACAGGCGGCTGTCGCGGCGCGCACGCTCGTGCACGGCGATGCCGCGCGCCCCCTGACCGCCATCCCGTCCTTCTGGTGCGACCTGCACGGCATCACGCTCCGCGGGGTCGGCCTGCCGGCCTCGGCGGACGAGGAGCGCACCCTCGAACGCAACCTGGTCGACCGCACGTTGGAAGTCACCTACCACCGTGAGGGCCGCTTCGTCGGCGCGGTCGCCATCGGCCGCAACAGTCGCATCGCCGCGCACCGCCGGGTGCTGGCCGAGGCCGAACTCGCCCGGGTCTGAAGCCGCTTCGGCCGCCCCCGCGGGCAGCCGCACGGTCCCATCCCACAAGGAGCAGCAGATGAGCATCCACATCGCCGACATCGCCATCCCGGACAGCAGGCTCGCCGCCGAGGCGACCGAACTCGTCCGCGAAGCCACCGACGACCTTCTCTACCACCACTCGCGACGCGTGTACCTGTGGGGCGCGCTGCACGGGCGCCGCCTGGGCGTCGCAGCCGATCCGGAACTCCTCTACATCGCGGCCATGTTCCACGACATCGGGCTCACCGAACCGCACCGGGCCTCGGGCCGCCGCTTCGAGATCGACGGAGCCGACGAGGCCCGGGCCTTCCTCGTCGCGCACGGCATCGCCGACGAGGACGCCCGCCTGGTCTGGGAGGCGATCGCCCTGCACACCACGCCGGAGATCCCCACCCACATGGATCCCGTCATCGCGCTGACCACCGCGGGTGTCGAACTGGACGTCCTCGGCATCGGCTACCACGACGTCTCGGCCGAGGAGCGCGCCGCGGTGGTCGCCGCGCATCCGCGCCCCGACTTCAAGCGGCGCATCCTCCGGGCGTTCACCGACGGGATCGCCCCCAAGCCCGCCACCACCTTCGGCAACATAAAGGCCGACGTCCTCGACCGGTTCTCCCCCGGCTACGTGCGCCCGAACTTCGTCGGCATCGTGGAGGACTCCGACTGGCCGGAGTGACCCCACGAGCGCTGCGGATGCCCCGGATGCCCCGGGGCATCCGCAGGACACGCTCGTGGAGCGCGACCGGAGTACCTCATGGAGCGAAGTACTAGGCCAGGCCGGAGAAGTCGATGTTGCCGACGGTGAGTCCGGCGTTGAAGCCGCCGTCCAGGTTGATGTTGACGCCGTTGAGGAAGCCGGAGGCGTCCGCGCCCAGGAAGGCCAGGGCGAGGGCGACGTCGCGCCCGGTGGCGAGGCGGCCGTTGCCCTGGGAGATGTTCCAGTCGATCACCTTGTCGGAGATCGTCTTGCGGAAGTCCGGCAGCAGCGGAGTGTCGATCGGCGACGGGCACACGCTGTTGATCCGCAGGCCCTTGGCGGCGGCCGTGCGGGCGTAGTGCATCGTGTAAACCTGGACGATTTCCTTGCTGTAGCTGTAGGCGTCGCTGCCGAGTTCGTTGCCCGCGAGCCACTCCTGCGCGGCGTCCCAGTCCTCGATCGCGAGCAGTTGCTTGATCGCCTCCAGGTGGGCCGGCCAGGAAATGCCGGCGATCGACGCGGTGTTCACGATCGCGGCACCCTCGGGCAGCGCGCCCTTGGCGACCAGCGCCTCGGTCAACCGGCGCAACGAGAGGTAGTTGATCGCGAACACCGTCGGTGCGGGCAGCGTGCCGGCCACACCCGCGTTGTTGAACAGCGCGTGCACCGGGCCGTCGATCGCGGCGACGGCGGCGTCCACCGACGCGGCGTCCGACAGGTCGGTCCGGACGAACGTGTGCGCCGAGCCGGTCGGCTCCTTGAGGTCGAGCACGGTGATGTGCTCGGCGCCCTGCTCGGCCAGCACCTCGACCAGGGCGGCCCCCACACCCGAGAAGCCCCCCGTGACGACAACGCGCTTACCCTCGAACCCGAACGGGTTGGTCATGGTGAGAAGTCCCCTCGTGACAATGGTTGGTCAGACCCTAGGATCACTCCTTGATCTGGTCAACAATCCGCTCGGCGCACGCCCCGCGAAGCGTCAGGCCGGGCGTCGTGACAGTGCCAGCGAGGCCAGGAACCCGCCCGCCGCGCAGATCGCCGCCGCGCCGAACGCCGTGGCGATCCCGTGGGTCAACAGGTGTTCGGCGGATTCGCCCGCCGACCGGTCGCGGGTCGCGGCGCCGAACACCGTGACCCAGACCGCGAGTCCGAGCGTGCCGCCGATCCACTGCATGGTCTGCATCAGGCCCGAGGCGGCGCCGGACTCGCGGGGGTCGATGCCCGACATGCCGTAGGTGCTCATCGTCGGCATCGCGGCACCGACGCCGGCCCCGATCAGCAGGAGCGGTCCCAGGACGCCGCCGACGTAGGTGTCGTGCTCGCCGAGCCGGCCGAGCCAGGCCAGACCCACCGCCACCATCCCCACGCCGACCGCCGCGGGCCAGGCCGGACCGACTCGGCGGACCAGCGCCGGCGACAGGCGCGCCACGGTGAACTGCGGGCCCATCAGGGGAAGGAAGGCCAGGCCCGCCTCGACCGGGCTGAAGCCGCGCGCCTCCTGGAAGTACTGCGCCAACAGGAACAGCACGCTGAACATCGCGGCGCCCACCAGCGTGATCGCGGGCAGCACCCGCGCGAGGGTGCCGCGCGTGGCCAGGCGCAGCGGCGTGAGCGGTTCGTCGGTGCGCTTCTCGACGAGCACGAACGCGGCCAGCAGCAGCGCGGCGGCGACCAGCGAGGCGATGGTCTGCGGATCGCGCCAACCGTCCGAGGCGGCGCGGATGAATGCGTACACCAGCGCGCCGATGCCCGCCGTCCCGGTCAGCGCGCCCGCGAGGTCGAACCGCCGCGGCCGATCCGTGCGGACCCGCGCGGGCTCGGTGATCAGCCGCGACGCGAGCACGATCAGCAGCACGCCGAGCGGCACGTTGATCAGGAACACCCAACGCCACGAGGCGAGATCGGTGAGCGCACCGCCGAGCACCAGCCCGACGGACGCGCCGCCGCCGAGGACGGCGGAGTACCAGGAGATGGCCCGCGCGCGAGCCTGCCCCTCGAACGTACTGACGATCAGTGCCATCGTGCTCGGCCCGGCGAGCGCGCCGCCCAGACCCTGGAGCACACGCGCCGCGATCAGCCACCATGCCCACGGCGCACACCCGGCGAGCAGTGAGGCGAGCGTGAAGAGTCCGGCGCCGGCGATGAACGCGCGTTTGCGGCCGAAGACGTCGCCCAGTCGGCCGGCGAGGAGCAGGAAGCCGCCGAAGGCCAGCGTGTACGCGTTGAGCACCCATGACGTGGAGGCGCGTGACATGTCGAGGGCGTCCCCCATTCGGGGCAGTGCGAGGTTGACCACCGTGACGTCGATGCCGATCAGCAACATGCAACCGGTGATGACGGCCAGGACCAGCCCGGGGCGCGGTGCGGCCGAAGCCGACCCGCTCGATGGTGGCCCGATTTTGGGCGTGGCGGCGGATGTGGACATGGCGAGACCCCCGAGGTACGAAGCTGGGATTCGGGCAGCGCGAATCGGCGCGCCCGGCGGCGCGCGGACGAGTGCCGGAACGGCAGGAACGGCCGAAACCAAGAGACGAGAACGTCTCTTATGGCGAGCTTAGGAGACTCTGGAGTCTCTTACAAGCGTTCGGGGATAATCGGGGTACGACCCGAAAGAGGTGACCCGCGTTGGGCTCCCGTACCGACCGCCAGAGTGCCGACGAGCCGTTTGCCCGGGACGCGACACCCGTCCGGCGGCGCGGACGTGCCCTCGAACAGGCCATCTACCAGGCGGTGTTCGACCAGATCCTGGAGGTCGGATACGCGGGCCTGACGATGGACGGCGTGGCCGCGGCGGCCGGTACGGGCAAAGCGCCGCTCTATCGCCGCTGGTCCGACAAGCAGGCCCTGCTCCTGGACGCGTTCCGCGACCGGCTGCCCGTCGCCGAGGACGTCGAGTTCGTCGGCGACCTGCGCGGCGACGTGCTCTCGATCCTGCGTTTCATGTTCGGTGCCTGCACGGTCGGCGCGGACACCGGCTTCCGGCAGGCCAAGCAGGATTTCGCCCAGGCCCACGAGCTGATCCGCGAGCGGGTGTCCGCACCGGCCCGAAACATGATGCTCGACGTCCTGCGGGCCGGGGAGGCCCGCGGCGACGTGCGCCCCGGGGCGGCGACCCCGTTGGTCGCCCGCGTCGGGATCGCCGTCCTCGTCCATCAGAACCTCACGGCCCCGGAGGAGTTGGACGACGCCTTCCTGGAACGCATCGTCGACGAGGTGGTCCTGCCGCTGGTCCGCCCGGTCCGGTGACGGCGTCGACTCCGGGCATCGTCACTTGATTTAGTCAAGGACTCGACCTACCTTCGCAGGGTGATCCAGTTCGCCATGCACGACGGGGTTGCCGTCGTCACGCTCGACCGGCCCGACCGGCTCAATGTGTTCTCCGGCGGGATGGGTGCCGCCCTCGGCGACGCGTACGCGCGCTGCGACGCCGACGACGCGGTGCGGGCGGTGGTGCTGACCGGCGCCGGGCGGGCGTTCTGCGCGGGGGCCGACATGTCGCCGGCCGCGGACAGTTTCGCCGGGCCGGGGGAACGGTCGGGCGCCGGTCCGCGCGCGTTCAGCGCCTCGCCCGTACAGCCGCCCGCCTGGGCCGTGCGCAAGCCGGTGATCGCGGCGATCAACGGGCACGCGATCGGCATCGGGTTCACCCTGGCGATGCAGTGCGACATCCGGATCGTGGCCGAGGACGCCAAGTTGGCGATTCCCCAGGTCCGGCGCGGCATGGTGCCCGACGCCCAGTCGCACTGGACGGTGCCGACCGCCACGTCCCGGGCGGTGGCCGCCGACATCCTGTTGACGGGGCGTACGTTCCGCGGCGGCGAGGCCCTCGCGCTGGGGCTCGCGTCGCGTGCGCTGCCCGCCGACGAGGTGTTGCCCGCCGCGATGGAGATCGCCCACGACATCGCCACCAACGTGCACCCGGTATCGGCCGCGCTGACCAAGCGCCTGTTGTGGGCGGACGCCGGCCCGGACGAGGTGGAACGGCTGGAAACCGCCTATCACCGCATTCTGATGGGCACCGAAGACGCGCGCGAGGGCCCGCGCGCCTGGTCGCAACGGCGCGCACCGCGCTGGACCGGCACGGTCACCGGCGCGTGGGACCGTGTACGCGCGGCGGAAGCGGAATCCGCCGAATCCTCGGTACAGGAGAACAAGTGACGCCCCCTCAGCTCGATGTCATGGCAGCCGGCCTCACCCTGCGCGGCATGCAACGCGCCGCAGCCGCCACCGAGCGGGCCGGCTTCGACGGGCTATGGCTCACCGAAGGTGGTCGCACCGCGTACACCGCCGCGACCGCTGCGGCGTTGGCGACCGAGAGCCTGACCGTCGGCACCGGCATCGCGGTCGCGTTCGCGCGCAGCCCGATGGTCACCGCGTCGGCGGCCTGGGAGTTGTCCGAGGCCACCGGCGGCCGCTTCGTGCTGGGCCTGGGCACCCAGGTACGACCGCACATCGAGCGGCGCTATTCGGCCGAGTTCGACCGGCCGGGACCGCGACTGCGCGAGTACGTCGGCGCGTTGCGGGCGATCTGGGCGGCCTTCCGGGGCGAGGAACGGCTGCGCTTCAAGGGTGACTTCTATCAATTCACCCTGATGACGCCGGAATGGACGCCGGGCGGCTCGATCGCCGACCCGCCGATCTACCTGGCCGGGGTCAATCCGTGGATGTTGCGGATGATCGGCGAGGCGGCCGACGGCCTGCACATCCACCCGCTGCACAGCGTGCGCTACATCCACGAGGTGGTCCGTCCCGAACTCGCCGCCGGCGGCGCGGCGGATGACTTCGCGCTGGTCTGCCCGGTGATGACCGCGACCGGCGACACCGAGGAGGAGATCGAGGCCGAGCGCGCCAAGCTGCGCATGCGGCTGGCCTTCTACGGCTCGACGCCCGGCTACGCCAAGGTCTTCGAGACGCACGGCTGGGACGACCTCCAGCCCCGACTGCACCGCCTCTTCGGCGCCAAGGACCGGGCCGGCATGGCCGCCGCGATCGACGACGAGGTGCTGGACACGCTGACGGTGACCGCGCCCTGGGACGGCTTGGCGCAGGCCCTGATGAGCCGATACCGCGGGGTCGCCACGCGCGTCGTCGCGTACTCGGCGGTGAGCACGTGGCGCGAGGACACCGAGTCGGTCGAACGCTGGACCGAGGTCGCCGCGGCTTTCCACGACCTGGGCTGAGGAAAACGTAGGGACACGGAATCGGGAACGGAGGGCGGGGGAGCGGTCGGGGTCCGACCACGACAGTGAGCTGACGGGTCGTCAGGGATTTTCTACCCCATATCGGGATCGAATACCCGTCGACCCGGTCATTGCTCTTCCCCGCGCCTCCGCGCCGTGCTAAACACTGTCAAACAGTTCGGCTGGAGAGCACCGATCCGGTTGGTAGCGTCCACGAGATGCACGCCCGCCCCATCGAGGCCGAGCGGCGCTTTGCCCCCAAAAATTCCGTACAAAACCGGACGTGTCGCAGTGGTGACACGTGTCCGGCGCGCGCCCCTGCACAGAACGGAAAGTACCGGTATGTCTGCGACCGTTGAAGTATCCGCGAAGCCGCCGGAGCCCGAATCCGACCCATCCTCGGTCGACACCGGTCGACTGGAGGGGGTGTCCAAGGGCCGAGTCTTCGCCGTCCTGGCCGTCGTGGTCATGTTCTCCGAGGTCGTGCCGCTCCAGTACGCGATGATCTCCTCCGCCGTGCCGGAGATCGCCCCGTCCTTCCGGTCCGTCGGCGAGAGCATCTCGTGGATGGTGGTGATCCTGGGCCTGGTCGGCGGCGCGGTCAGCCCGCTGATCGGCAAGCTCTCCGACGTCTACGGCAAGAAGCGGCTGCTGCTCGCGACCAGCGTGTCGTTCCTGCTCGGTTCGCTGATCTGCGCGCTGACCAGCTCGTGGCCGCTGTTCCTGGTCGGCCGCGCGCTCCAGGCGGTCGCGTTCGGCATGACCGCAGTCGTATACGGGCTCATCCGCGACCTGATGCCGCGCAAGTTCATCCCGGTCGCGATCGGCGTCTCGGCCACCGGGCTCGGCCTCTCCGCCGCGCTCGCGCCGGTCGTCGGCGGGCTGCTCACCGAGCACTACTCCTGGCGCTCGCTGTTCTGGTTCCTGGTCGTCTACATGCTCGTGCTGATCCCGCTGCTGCTGGTCGTGGTGCCGGAGTCCAAGCTGCGCGTGCCGCAGAAGGTGGACTACGTCGGCGGTGTCATCCTCGGTGTCGGGCTCGCGTTGATCCTGCTCTACATCAGCCAGGGTCAGGCGTGGGGCTGGGGCAAGCCGTCCGCGTTCGGATACGCGATCCTCGGCGTCCTGGTGATCGGCGCGTGGGTGTTGTGGGAGAAGCGGGTCGAGAACCCGATCATCGACCTCAAGCTGCTGACCGCCCCGCGGGTGGCGCTCGTGCTCGGGATCGCGTTCCTGGCGAACATGATCATCGGCATCCAGAACTACCTCACCAGCTACATGGGCCTGACCCCGGACGACGTCAAGCAGAGCACCCTGGACAAGTACGGCGACGGCGCCGTCCAGGGCGCCAAGGCGATGGGCGCGCCCGAGGCGATGTGGGCCGGCATCGCCGACCAGGTCAAGGCGGCCGTCTCGTTCAACGACTCGCTCGACTACGCGCTCGGCTTCACCCTGCTCGGCCTCGCCCTGCACGTGCTGATCTGGCAGTCCCTGTCCAGCATGATCGCCGGCCCGCTGGCCGGTCTGTGGGGGCAGCGCCGCGGGCTGCGGATGCCGATGATCGTCGGCGTCGGCACGCTGACCGTCGCGGGCTTCATGTACCTGTTCCTGCACGACTCGTGGCAGCTCATGCTGCTCTGCGGCGTGGTCTACGGCATCGGCTTCGGGATGTACTACGCCGCCGCGCCGAACCTGATCATCGAGGCCGTACCGCAGGAACAGCAGGGCATCTCGTCCAGCATGCTGGTGGTCGCCCAGTCGTTCGGCGCCTCGGTCGGCGTCGCGCTGCTGTCCCCGATCTTCACCAACAACCGCCTGCGGATCACCGGTCCCTCGCCGACCGGCCAGGGCACCGCCACCAACGACGCGTGCGACGTACGAGGCTGCACGTACACCACGGACGCCTTCACCACCGGCTTCTGGATCCTGATCGCGTGCGGCGTGCTGGCGCTGGTGATCGCACTGGTGATGAAGCACGGCCGCAAGCCCGCCACGGGCGGCCTGCTGCACTGAGCGGCGGCCGCGATCCGGCGCCGCGGTGGGCGCCGGATCGGTCGGTCGCCCGCCGCGCGCGATCCGACACGGCGTCAGGGCCCGGGTATCCGAGGGGGATACCCGGGCCCTGACGGCACGTCACCTACCGCCGGGCCGGTCCGACGGCACCTTTCAGCCCGCGACCAGCGTCTCCAGGAGCGCCAGCAGCCGTTCCGCCTGTTGCTCCGGGTCGCCGTCGGCCGGGGTGAGTCGCAGTTCCGGCTTCTCCGGGGCCTCGTACGGGGCCGAGATGCCGGTGAAGTCGCCGATCTCGCCGCGCCGGGCCTTGGCGTACAGGCCCTTGGGGTCGCGGCGTTCGCACTCCTCGATCGGGGTGTCCACGAACACCTCCAGGAACGGCAGACCGTCCCGGGCGTGCAGGGCGCGGACCCGGTCTCGATCCGCGCGGTACGGGCTGATCACCGGGACGATCGCGATCACGCCCGCGTCGGCGAACAGCCGGGCCACCTCGCCGACCCGACGGATGTTCTCGGTGCGGTCCTCGGCACCGAAGCCCAGGTCGCCGTTCAGCCCGAGCCGCACGTTGTCGCCGTCCAGCCGGTACGCGGTGATCCCGCGCTCGACCAGAAGCCGCTCGGCGATCACCGCGACCGTCGACTTGCCCGAGCCGGACAGGCCGGTGAACCAGATCGTCGCTCCGGGCGCCGGACGCTGCTCGCGCGTCACTCCGCCCTCGTGCCAGACCACGTTGCGCTCGCTCACGACTCTCCATCCACATCGATCCACAGGATTCGTACCGTACGGGGCGCCGTCCCGCGCCCCGGATCCGGGCCGCCGCCCGGCCACGATCGTCGGGTCCCGTGACGGACCTCGTCGACCGTCCGCACGACGACCTGCGGACAAGTATCTGACGGCTCTTCAGATTTACCTTCACAAAGAGCTAATCTGCGGCGAGGTCGCGCCGACTCGGCGTCCGACCGTGAACCGAGGATGAGGGAGACGCCCAGTCATGCCCTGGACACCACCGCAGCGCGCCGCCTGGACCGAGACCCTCGCCGCCGGCGACATCCCGCCGCTCACCGACGACCTGGATCGGCCGTTCACCGCCGACGTGTTGCTCGGCGAGGCGCGGGCCAGGACCGGCCTGAGCGGACCGGATCAGGACGACCCGGGCTTTCGCGAGGGGCTGGACCGGCTGCTGTACGCGCTGGAGCACGAGGCGAACCTGGACCGGGTCGGCCGCTGGTGGGCCCACACCTGGGTGTCCCGGCTGCTGGAGGTGCGACTGCAGATCGCCCGTTACGTACGGGAGGACCCCGGCGTGCTCGACGAGCCGATCCACCGGCCGATCTTCGTCACCGGCGGCCCGCGTACCGGCACCTCGATCCTGCACGCGCTGCTGGCCCGGGATCCGGCGAACCGGGTGCCGACCACCTGGGAGTTCCTGCGCCCGGTGCCGCCGCCGGAGCCGGCGACCCGGGACACCGACCCGCGGATCGGGCTCGCCGAGCGCGAGATCCGCTTCATCACCGGCGCGGTGCCGGCCATGGACGCGATCCACGAGAAGAGCGGCACGCTGCCCAAGGAGTGCATCAGCGCCCACGCGCTCGCGTTCCGGTCCGAGGACTTCACCGGGCAGTTCGCGATTCCCTCCTACGCCGCGTGGTTGGCCGAGTGCGACATGCGGCCCGCGTACGCCTACCACCGGCTGGTGCTGCAGATCCTCCAGCGGCGCACGCCGGGGCGGACCCGCTGGGTGCTCAAGTCGCCCGCGCACCTGCTCACGCTGGACGCGCTGGTCGACGTCTACCCCGACGCGCGGCTGGCGGTGACCCATCGCGACCCGCTCACCGTGCTCGCGTCGCTGAGCAGCCTGATCGCCACGATTCACCACGCGTACGGCAATCCGTCCGACATCCGCGACGTCGCCCGCACCCAGAGCGACCTGTGGTGCACCGCCTACGACCGACTGACCGCGTTCCGCGACGCGGGCCGCGTCGCGGAGGGCGACTGGCACGACTCGGCCTACGCCGACTTCATGCGCGATCCGCTCGCGGTGGTACGCGAGTTGTACACCACCTTCGGTCTCGACCTCACCGGCGAGGCCGAGGACGCGATGCGTGCGCACCTGGCCGAGCGCCCGCAGGGCAGGCACGGTCGGCACAACTACGCGTTCGAGGACCTCGGATTGCGTCGGGAGGACGTACGATCTCGGCTGACGGACTATCAGAAGCGGTTCCTGGTCCCGACGGAAGAGATCTGACGTGCAGTCGAACGAACTCCGCGTGAACGAACCCGGCCGGTCCGACCCGGCGCACGACGTCGTCGACGGCACCGCGTGGCGTGCCTATTGCGAGCGCATGGCCGCGCTCGGCGATCGCATCCTGGAGGCCGACTTCCCCGGCGCCACCGACGCCGACCGGGCCGAGGGCATCCGGCATCTGGCCAACCAGGTCGCCTGCTGGCTGACCTACCAACTCGCCGCGACCGATCCGCAGAACCCGGCTTTCTTCACCCACAACGACCTGGCGTACCGCTGGGGCGGGCCCAACGTGGACCAGAACGCCCGCCGTGCGCCGATCGCCGGGGACGGCGTGTACCGGCTCACCGTGACCATGAACGCGTGCGAGAAGTTCGTCCTCCAGGTCAAGCCGGGGGACATGCACTCCGGCCGGACCGACATCGTCGCGGAGACCTCCTCGACCGCGCTGGGCGTCGGCCCCGGCGACACCGTCGAGATCATCCTCAGCGCCGTCGAGCAACCCGGGAACTGGGTCCGGCTGACGCCGGAGGCCAGGGTCCTGCACGTACGCGACTACTACTTCGACTGGAAGCCGGAACAACCGGCCATGCTGGCCCTGGAACGCCTGGACACCCAGGGACGACCGGCCGCGCGGGTGACCCCGGAGCGGGTCGCGGGCATGCTGGAGGGCGCCGCGACATCGGTGGAGAACTCGATCGAGGTGTGGAACGACTGGGTGCGCACCACCGGCGACCGGCAGCCGGTGAACACGTTCAGCACCCCGGCCACGGTGGCCGGCGGGGTCAAGGAGGTCGTCTACGGCTTCGCCCGGGTGCGGCTGAGGGACGATCAGGTGCTGATCGTGGAGACCGACCCCCGCGTCTCCGCGCAGTGGGATCTCCAGCTGTACAGCCCCGGTTGGTTCGAGTCGCTCGACTTCGCCAACCGGCAGACCTCGCTCAACCACGTGCAGGCCGAGGCCGACCCGGACGGGCTGATCCGGGTGGTGATCGGCGCGCTGGACCCGGGGGTGCCGAACTGGCTGGACACCGAGGGCCGCACCGAGGTCTTCGCCACGCACCGCTGGCTCGACCCGCGCGAACAGCCCGCCGTGCGGGCGCTGGTGGTCCCGCGCGGCGAGGTCCGCGAGCACCTCGTGCCGAGCACGCGCACGGTGGACGAGCCCGAGCGCCGCGATTCGATGCGGCGGCGCTCCGCCCACGTCTCGTGGCGCTTTCGGGCCTGACCCGGGTACAGCCCGGCCGGTCCGGCCGTGCGTCCACGCGGACGCGCGGCCGGCCGCCGGCCCACGATCGGCCGGGTCAGACCGTCGCCTTCTCGACGGCCGGCGTCCTGGCGGGAACGATCTCGGTCTTCTTGCGCAGGGTGGACGCGGCGTCCCCGTCGCGGATGGTCAGGGCGGCGATCGCGCCGAGGACCGCCAGGCCCGCGGCGACCAGGAAGGCCACGTGGTACGCGTGCAGGTTCGGGCTCGGCGCGCCGCCGGAGTGCGTCGTCATGGTGCCGATTCCGGCGAGCACACTGGCCAGGAGCGCGACGCCCAGGGCCGAGCCGAGCTGGCGCTGCACGTTGAAGATGGTCGAGGCGCGACCGTTGTCGGCCGGCGCGGTCCGGGCGAACGCCGCCGCCTGCATCGGGATCATCACGTGCGCCATCGACGCACCCGTGCAGAACATCAGCACCACGATCAGCGCGGACGAGGTGTCGCCGTCGACCAGGGCGAGCAGCGCCGCACACGCGCCGATGCCGAGCAGGCCGCCCGCCATCAGCCGACGCGGTCCGACCACCGGGTACAGCCGGGAGACCCACTGCGTGGCGATCACCACACCGAACGCCTCCGGGAAGGTGAGCAGACCGGTCTCCAGGGCGGACTTGCCGAACGCCTGCTGTTGCATCAGCGGGAAGACGTACAGCACACCCAGGAACGCGGCGGAGTTGACCATCGACACCACGTTGGTGCTGACGAACAGCCGGTCGCGCAGCAGCCGCAGATGCAACATCGGCTCCTTGACCCGCAGTTCGACGAAGACCATGGTGATGCACAGGATCAGGCCGACGATCCCGGTGGACAGGATGATCGGCGAGCCCCAACCCTTGGTCGCGCCCTCGCTCAGCGCGTACATCAGCAGTGCGAAGCCGGCCCCGGAGAGCACGAAGCCGGGCAGGTCGAAGCGACCGGCCTTGGGGTTTCGGTACTCCTCCAGGAAGATCAGGCCGAATACGAACGCGGCCACACCCACCGGCAGGTTGATGTAGAAGACCCAGTGCCAGGACGCCCTGTCCACGAGCAGGCCGCCGAGCACCGGACCGAGCGCGGGGGCCAGCGCGGTGGGGACCATCAGGATGCGGGACGCGCGCACCCGCTCCTCGGGCGGGAAGACCCGGAACATCATCGCCATGCCGACCGGGGTCAGCATGCCGCCGCCCGCGCCCTGGAGGATCCGGAACAGCACCAGTTGGTCGATGCTCTGGGCCAGTCCGCACAGTGCGGAGGCGCCGGTGAACAGGGCCAGGGCGATCAGGAAGATCCGCTTGGTGCCGAAGCGGTCGCCCAGCCAGCCGGACGCGGGGATGAACACCGCGAGGCTGACCAGGTAGCCCACCGCGACCGTGGCCAGGCTCGCCTGGGAGGCGCCGAGGTCGCGACCGATCGCGGGGAGCGCGACGTTGATGATGGTGATGTCGAGGATGTTGACGAACATCGCGGCGACGAAGACGGCGCCGACCACGACCTTCTGACTGAGGCGGGATGCGGATATGGGCGGCATACGGCAGACGGCCTTCGTTTTGGGGGAAGCGGGCGGAGCCTGATACTGAGCGAAGCTCACTATATCTTTTTGTACAAGTGCAGCCCGCAGGTTATTTTTCCCGGCCCCCACGCTGCCGCACACACCGGATGCACAACGCCGACGGCCCGGGAGGAAGTCCTCCCGGGCCGTCGGCGTGACGCTTGTTACAAACGATCGGGCCGACCTGTAGGTGGTCGGGCCGGCCGGCGCCTCGGTTCCCCGCGCGTCGGGGCTCGCCGAGACTCGCGGCTCAGTGCTCGCCCTCGCCGCGGGCCGGCAGGCCCAGCGCCTTGCAGGCGTCGTTGTACTGCGTGACGACCTCGATCCGCACGTCCCGCCGTTCGGTGATCGAGCGACTCCACGGCACTCGTACCGCGATCGGCTCGCCGGCCACGATCGCCGAGTAGTACGCCGCGTCGCCGTCCAGGCCGGTCATGGTGGCCGAGGTGGCCTGCGGCTGCCCGCCCAGACCGCGCGAGATCAGCAGGCAGTCCTCGGGGTGGTCGTCGTTCATGTGCTTGCAGACGGCGGTGATCGCGTCCGCTCCGAACGGGTTGACGGTCGCCTCGCTCATGCGGGTCGCCTCCGGCGATAGGGGTGGGATGGCCGAGGTGATCAGGCGCGCGCGTCGTCGCGGCGCCGACGGGACGCGGCGACCGCGCCCACGCCGATCACCAGCATGCCCGCACCCACATACCCGAGCTGCGTGGTCGAGGAGCCGGTCTTCGGCAACTTCGGCTCGCCGGCCTCGGTGGTGGCACCGGTCTGCGGGGTCGCGGCGGCCGGTGCGGCGGCGCCGAAGGCCACCGGGACCCACACGTCCTGGTCGCGGTTGGCGATGTCGGTGTGGTCGTTGAAGGTGGCCACGAAGCACGCGGTGGTGGCGCAGTCGACCTTCTTCTTGTCCTTGCCCTCGAAGCTCTGGGTGGGCTTGATCTTGACCGAGAAGGTGCCGTCCGGGCCGACCTGCGGGACGTAGCCGGCGTTGCCGTACTGGGTCGGCACGCCGCCGGGCTTGGCCACGGTCTGCGCGATGTACACGCCCTTGCCCGGCTTGAAGCCCTTGCCGGTGACGGTGATCTCCTCGCCGCCGGCGGCCAGGCCGGTCGACTTGGACAGGGCGATCGTCGGCGCGTCGGCGGCCGAGGCGGGGGCGGCGGCGAGGGCGGTGAGGCCGAGGCCGGCGATGGCCGTGGCGGCGAGCGCCGCGGCGGTACGGGACTTGTGCATGTGGGGACTCCGGAAGCTGGAAGGAGCTCGGTGGATCGGGGGAGGCCGCGGGTCAGGCGCTCGGGCGGCGGCGCTTGACCAGCACGCCGCCGACGATCACCAGGAGCACCACGACCGCGGCGACCAGCCCGATGATCAGGCCGGTGTTGTCGTCGTCGTCGGTCTTCTCGGCCATTGCGCCGTCGTTGCTCGGCGCGGCGGGCGCGGCGGCCGAGGTCTTCGGCGCCGCGGCGGGCGGCGCGCCGGCGCCGGGCGCGCCGGCCTGCGGCGCGGCGGTGGCCGGCGGCGGGCTCGCGGGCAGACCCGGGGCCTCGCCGGTGAAGCCGATCGGCAGGTAGACCTCCTGCGTCCGGTCCTTGCCGTTGGCCGAGTTGGAGGTGGCGATGGCGCACCGGGTCTTGAGGCAGTCGACCGCGCCGAACTTGGCGGCGACCTTGACGTCCGCGCTGAACGAGCCGGTCGCGTCCGCCTCGGTGGGGCCGGAGAACGAGCCCATGTCGCACGCGCGGCCCGCGCCCTGGGCGGGGTCGCACGGCAGGATGAACAGCCGCACGCCCGGCGCGAAGCCCTTGCCGACCAGCTTGACCACGTCGCCCGCCGGGTCCAGTCCGGTGGTCTTGGCCGCGGTCAGGGTGGCTTGGCCCGCCGCCGGGGTACCGGTCGCGTGCGCGGGACCCGCCGGGCCGGCGAGCGTCCAGGCGAGCAGGAGCGACGCGACGGCGGTGACGCCGAGGCGTCCGGTGCGGGCTGGGCTCACGTTGTTTCCCCTGGGCCGACCGTACGACTGCGTACGGAATGATTGGAGGTGAGGCTATCCTAAGACCGGGGCGAACCGGCGAAGCAGTCGGGGGGTGCCCGAAAGGCGGCCCCGATCGAGCGGTCGGCCCGCTTTGCGAGGCCGGCCGGTGCCGGCCGCCGACGCCGAGTCGGCCGGAGCGTGACCCTGCCGACAACGTGCCGACAAGTTGTCGGTAACTTATTGACGGCACCGCATGGCGCCACACAGACTGCGAGGACCAGCGGAAACGGGCGGCGACCCGAATCGCTGCCGACGCTGCGCCCTGGGCGAAGTGTCGAATCCGCACGGGCGATGCCGCCTGACCCATCACAGTTCGCACCGTCCGCACCATTCGTGCGTGTTCGGTAGATCTTGTCGCACCTAGGGGAAACCTCATGACCACGACCGAGACCGCCGAAACCGCCGGTGCCACCCCGACCTTCGCCGAGTCGCTGCGCAAGCGCTCGTGGGCCTTCCACCAGGAAGCCGAGGGCTCGGGCTTCCTGGAGGCGCTGATGAAGGGCGAACTGACCCGGGACGCGTACACCGCGATGGTGGCCCAGCACTACTGGGCCTACGTCGTGCTCGACGACGCCGCCGACACCATGCGCAACGACCCGATCGGCGCCCCGTTCGCCGACGCGCGACTGGACCGCCGGGCCGTGCTCGAAGCCGACCTGCTCTTCCTGGCGGGCGAGAACTGGAAGCAGGAGTGGCCCGCGAACGAGGCCACCGTGCGCTACGCGGACCGGATGCGGGAGAAGTGCTACGACTGGGCCGGCGGCTTCGTGGCCCACCACTACACCCGCTACCTCGGCGACATGTCCGGCGGCCAGTTCATCGCCAAGCAGATGCGCAAGCACTACGACCTGCCCGGCACCCAGGGCAGCGACTTCTACGTCTTCGACGGGCTCGGCGACCTGACCGTGTGGAAGGACGCCTACCGCGCGGCGATGAACAACGCGCCGTGGGACGCCCAGGAGCAGGAACTGGTGATCCAGGAGGTGCTGTTCGCGTACGACATCAACAGCGCCGTACTGCGTGAGCTGGGCAACGACCTGGAGCGGTTCCGCAAGACCGCCTGATCGGGGGCGGAACAGCGGGTTCCGCCACCGTCGCATGCCCCGGGGGCCCACCGTCCGATGCGCCGTCCGACAATGGATGGCGCATCGGATCGGCGGGAGAGTGATGACGAACTACCTGGTGCGGCGCGTCCTGGGCGTCGTCGTGGTGATGTTTGCCGTCGTGACCGGCCTGTTCCTGCTGCTGCACGCGTCCCCGGTGAGTCCGGTCAACCAGCTCGCGCCGCAGGTCGCGGCCGATCCGGTGGCCCGCGCCGCGGTCGAGCACCGGATGGGCCTGGACCGGCCGCTGGTGACGCAGTACCTCGACTACGTCGGCGACGCGCTGCGCGGCGACTTCGGCACCTCGCTCTACGACGGCACCTCGGTCGCCGAGCAGATCGGCCGAGCGCTGCCGATCTCGCTCGAACTGGGGCTGCTCGCCTTCGTGTTCGCGGTGTTCCCGGCCATGCTGCTGGGCACCTGGTCGGTGCTGCGCCGAGGTGGCGTGCTCGACCACGGCACCCGGGTGCTCGGCGTGCTGGCGATGTCCCTGCCGGGTTACTGGCTGGCCGTCGTCGCGCTCGTGGTGGTCGGCGACAGCCATCCGGACCTGCTGCCGAACGCGGGCGGCTTCGTCACCTTCACCGAGGACCCGGCGACCAACCTCAAGGTGCTCGTATTGCCCGCGATCGTGCTCGGACTGGCCACCTTCGCGATGCTCACCCGCTCGCTGCGCGGCGGGCTCGCCGACGCGATGGCCTCCGACCACGTGCTGTTCGCCCGGGCGATGGGCGGCTCACGGTTGCTCACGCTGCGCCGGGTGGCGCTGCGCGGCGCGCTCGTGCCGACGCTGACCGTGGCCGGCGTACTGATCGGTGGGCTGCTGTCGGGCACCGTGTTGATCGAGAACGTGTTCCAGATACCGGGGATCGGCCAACTGATGGTCACCGCGTTCCAGCGCCAGGACTACCCGCTCGCGCTCGGCGCCTGTGTGGCGACATCGGCGATCTTCCTGCTGCTGAACCTGGTGGTCGACCTGCTCTACCCACTCGTGGACCCGCGCACCGCGGCCGACGTCACCCGGGACAAGCTCGGACGGGCCGCGTGAGGGCCCGCCCGCGCCTGCCGCGCCCGGGCGTGGCCGGCTGGGTCGGTCTGACCTGCGTCGTGCTCTACCTCCTGGTGGCCACCGTCGGCCGACTGCACGGCGACCCCGTCGCGCTGGTCACCCCCGGCCCGGAGGCGCCCTCGCTCGCGCACCCCTTCGGCACCGACCACCTCGGCCGCGACCTGTTGGCCCGAACCGCCGAGGGCGCCTGGACCTCGCTGTGGATCTGCCTGACCTCGATCGGCTTCGCGGTCGCCATCGGCATGCCGCTGGGTGTGCTCGCCGGATACCGGCACGGCGGTCGCCTCGACGGCGTGCTGATGCGCTCGGTGGAGACCCTGCAGGCGCTGCCGCAGTTCGTCTTCGTGATGTTCCTGATCGGCCTGATGGGCACCGCGGACATGCACTTCGGTCCGGTCACCGTCGGCAACGGGCCGCGCGTCGCGTTCGCCATCGCGCTGGGCTTCGTGCCCTACTTCGCCCGGGTCGCGCGCGGCGCCACGGTGGTGGAGATGCGCGAGGACTACGTCGCCAACCTGCGCGGTCTGGGGGTGCCCACCCGGGAGATCCTCTTTCGCGAGGTGCTCGTCAACGTCTGGCCGCCGGTGCTGGGCCAGGCCCTGCTGGCGATGGCCATCGCGGTCTTCGCCGAGGGGGGCCTGAGCTTCCTCGGCCTGGGCGTCGCGCCCCCGCAGGCCACGCTGGGCAACCTGATCGCCGACGCCGGCGGGCAACTCATCGGCGGCGACTGGTGGTACGCGACGCTGCCCGGCACCGTGCTGGTGCTCGGCATCCTCGGCTTCAACCTGCTCGGCGAGACGGCCGGCGCCGGCCGATCGCGCACCGCCGCGACCGGCTCCGCCGCCGGGCACGCTCGCGGGCACCTTCACCCGACAACCCCCACTCCCAAGGAGACCCAGTGACCCCGGTGCGCACAGTCGGCCCGAACCGCCGAGGCTTCCTCGGCCTCGCCGCGCTCGCGGCGGCCGGCGGCGTGGGCGTGCTCACCGCGTGTTCGAGCTCCTCCGGGACCAAGCGGGCGGCCGATCGGCACAAGGACGCCGTCCTGCGGATCGGCATCGCGTCCGCGCCGAGCAGCCTGAACCCGCTGGACTCCGGCTCGGAGATCACCCGGTGGATCGCCGAGCCGATCATGGAAAGCCTGTACGGCTACGACGCCGAGCTCGCCTCGGTGCCGCTGCTCGCCGACGGCGAACCGCAGATCAGCGAGGACAAGCTGGCCTGGACGATCCGGCTGCGCAGGGGCGTGCTGTGGCACGACGGCAGCCCGTTCACCGCCGACGACGTGGTGGCCACCCTGGCGCACATGCTCGACCTCGCGGCCGGCAGCGAGTGGATCACCTACATGCTCGGCTACCTCTCCCGGTTCGAGAAAGTCGACGAGCACACCGTGCGGATCGTGTTGAGCAAGCCGTACGGCCTGCTGCGCTCGCATCTGACCAACCTGCCGATCACCCACCGCGACTTCGTGGCCCGCAAGGACACCATGATGGGCACCGGGCCGTACCGGCTGGACAAGTTCGTGGCCGGCCAGAGCTTCACCCTCTCCCGCTTCGACCGCTACCACGGCGGCCAGTACTCCGGCGGCGCCGGCCCCGCGTTCGCCGGCATGCAGTACACCGTGTTCGCCGACGCCAACACGCGCGTGCTGAGCCTGCGGCAGGGCAAGGTCGACCTGATCACCGCGCCGTCCTTCGCCACCTTCGACACGATCCGCAAGGACAAGTCGCTCGCGCTCGTGCTCACCGAGGCGCCGTTGGACGTGCTCAGCTACGTGATGATGAAGAAGGAGCCGTTCGCCGACCCCGACTTCCGCAAGGCGGTCGCGCTGTCGATGGACCGCCAGGGCGTGCTGCAACGGGTCTACGGCGGCGAGGGCACCATCGGCCAGGGCCCGATCGGACCCGCCGAACTCGGTTGGGACGCCGGCCTCAAGCCGTTCGCGCCCACTCCGGACCTGGAGCAGGCCCGCGCGTTGTTGGCCCGGGCCAGGACGACCAAGCGCTCGTTCACCGTGACCATCGGCACCAACCAGGGGATCCGCGACATCGCCCAGGTGCTCGTGGCGGGCTGGAAGCAGATCGGCCTCGACGTCACCATCGAGCAACTCGCGGGCGGGCCGTGGTCGAACAAGTGGCTCTCGCGCGACTACGACATGCTGATGAACACGTTCTCCTCCGGCTTCACCTCGGGCCCGGCGAACTACCTGACGCTCGCGCCCGCCGGCTCCACCAACGTGCTCTCCTGCGGCTACGCCAATCCCGAGGTGGACAAGCTGATCGACACCATCTGGCAGACCTCGGACCAGGCCGAACGGGCGGCCGCGCTCGGCCGGGTGGACCGACTGCTCGCCGAGGACGCGGTGATCACCCCGCCGGTCTACCCCAAGCTCGCGTTGGCCCAGCGCACCGAACTGTCCCCGCTGGACCCGAGGAAGTTGCGGATCAGCCGGCTCGACCCGCAACACCTGCGGTTCGTGTGATGGCGCAGGCGAGCGAGGTGCCGCTGCTGCGGGTGCGCGATCTCGACGTCGACTATCGCGGCCCGGCCGGGCCGGTGCCCGCGGTGCGCGGGGTCTCCTTCGACGTGGCGCCCGGCGAGATCCTGGGCCTGGTCGGCGAATCCGGCAGCGGCAAGAGCAGCGTGTGCACCGCCCTGATGGGTCTGCTGCCGGACGGCGCGACGCGCACGGGCGGCATCGAGTTCCAGGGCGCGAACCTGGCCGCGATGCGCGAACGGGAACTGCGCCGGGTGCGCGGGCGCAGGCTGGCCCTGGTACCGCAGCAGCCGATGACCTCGCTGGCCCCGACCACCCCCGTGCTGCGCCAACTGCGCTGGTACCTGGGCGATCGGCTGGACGACGTCGAGGTGCGCGAGACGCTGACCGGGATCGGCCTGGGCCCGGTGCTGGACCGCCCGCGCGACCTGCCCGGCAGTTTCTCCGGCGGCCAGCTCCAGCGGGTGGTGATCGCGATCGCGGTGCTTGCGCACGAGCCCGCGCTGCTGCTCGCCGACGAGCCGACCACGACCCTGGACGCGACCGTGCAGGCGCAGGTGTTGCGCCTGTTGTTGGCCCTGCGGGACAAGCTCGGCCTGGCCGTCGTCTACGTCTCGCACGACCTCGCGGTGGTGTCCACCATCTGTGATCGGGTCGGGGTGATGTACGGCGGACGGCTGGTGGAGACGGCGCCGGTGCGCGAACTCTTCGCCGCGCCGCGGCACCCGTACACCCGGGCGCTGATCGCCGCGATGCCCGCGACCACGCCCGCGGACCGGCCGCTGCGGGCGGTGGAGGGCAGCGCGGACGGCGCGAACCTGTTGCCCGGTTGCCCGTTCGCGCCGCGTTGCCCGCACGTGCTGGAGGTGTGCGGCGAGCGGATGCCCGGTTCGGCCCGGCACGGCGCGAGCGACGTGCGCTGCCACTGGGTGGATCGGGAGGCGGACCGGTGAGCGGGTTGTTGACGGTGGACGGCCTGACCCGTCGGTTCGTGCTGCCCGCCCCGTTCGGCCGGCGCCGGGCCGAGCCGCGCGTGGTGCCCGCCGCCGAGGACGTCTCGTTCACGGTCGCGGCCGGCGAGGTGCTCGCCGTCGTCGGCGAGTCGGGCTCCGGCAAGACCACCGTGGCCCGCGTGCTCGCGGGCCTGGACACCGCGACCTCGGGCACGGTCGCGGTGGCCGGCCGGGTGTTGTCCGCCGACCGCACGCCCGCCGACCGGCGGCTGATCCAACTCGTCACGCAGAACCCGCGCGCCGCGTTCAACCGGCGTCGTACGTTGCGGCACGCGCTGCACCAGCCGCTACGCGTGCACGGCTTGGGCGCCGACCGGGCCGAGCGGGACGAGCTGGTGCTCGCGATGGTGGCGCGGGTCGGCCTGAGCCCGGATCACCTGGACCGGTTGCCCGGCGAGGTCAGCGGCGGCGAACTGGCCCGCCTGGTGCTGGCCCGGGCCCTGCTGGTGCGCCCGCGGGTGCTGGTCCTGGACGAGCCGACCGCCAGTCTGGACGCGAGCGTCAAGGCGACGGTGGTCAACCTGCTGTTGCGGCTGCGCACCGAACTCGACCTGGCGATCGTGGTGATCACCCACGAGATCGACATCGCCCGACGGCTCGCCGACCGGGCGGCGGTGATGTACCTGGGGCGGATCGTCGAGTCGGGTCCGGCCGAGCGGGTGTTGTCGAGCCCTCGGCACCCCTATCCGGAGCTGCTGCTCGCGAGCGTGCCGGTGCCCGACCCGGAGCGGACCGGCCGGGCGAGCGCGGCGGCGCTGGGCGCGGGCATCGTCGGCGAGGTGCCCTCGGCCTCGGCGCCGCCGACCGGCTGCGGGTACCACCCGCGCTGCCCGTTCGCGACCGAGGTGTGTGCCGAGCGTCGCCCGGTGCCCGAGCTGCTCGGCGAGGTCGAGGTGGCCTGCCACCACCCTCGGTGAAGCGCGGTGCGGCCCGGGCGGCGGCTCAGACCGGCAGCGGTCGCCCGGTGTCGTGGAGCAGGCGCCCGACGACCACCTCCGGGGTGATTCGGAAGAAGTGTCGCGGCTCGCCCGAGTCCCACCCCCGGGGCGGCACCCGGGCCGGGCGACCGGCCTCGTCCGGGTCCGGCACGCAGTGCGCCCGGCCGGTGACGGTGACCGTCCAGCCGCTGCGCTCGCGCCGGTCGTAGGCGTCGGCCTCGAACGCGCACACACAGTCGTGCAGCGCCGCGCGCACCCGTTCGTCGCCGACCAGCCGGAAGACGAGCGTGCCGCGGTCGAAGCGGAAGTGCACCGGCACGATCGCGGGCAGCGCGGCCAGGCTGAACACGACCCGACCGATCGGCACCGAGGCCATCAGGGCCAGCGCGTCCGCGGGCGCGAGCTGCTGCGACGCCCGGGCATCTCGGTTCGTGTCGTGCGGCATGCCCCCCAGGGTGCCCGCGCGCGGCCGGCCCGAGCAGGGGCCAAAGTCCCGGATGTGTGGACCGTTAGGCGACCGGGGTCGACCGGGCCCGCGCATTCGGGTATCGATTCGGTGTACGGCGGCGTGTCGGCGCGCACCGCTATCCTCCGGGTATTCCGCAAATCCGGAAAGTTGATCAACATTTCGCCGGCCACTCGCTTTATCGACCCCACTTGGTCCATTGCGCACGGATAATCGCCGTACTCCTCATGCGGAAGGCGGAACTCCGTACTACTCCGCAGGGAGGGGATCGGGAGACGAAACCTCCTCAGGTGCCCGGAAACCGCCCGGGCATGCCGGACGTCCTGAGTGGTACGGGGATCGGCGGGGGTCCGCGAGAGGCGCGCGGTGATAACAAAAGTGTTTCGCGAAGGAAAAGTCCGGGTGAGCTATGACACGCGTGTTCTCGGTGCTTGATCGATCCGACTTCGATCGGGCAAGCTGAACCGTCAGACCGACCGGGACGGCACGAATTCCTGGCCAACTGTAATGTTGGGAATGTTTTCGGGGGCCCAGGGAGAGATATGGGGAGTGATTCCCGCGGTCCAGAGCGCACAACCGGCGCCGGCGACGAGGACACGGCGGGCATCGACGCCTCGGTCATCGACCCGGACGTGGTCATGCGCCAGGCCGGCCACGAGAACTTTCCCGTGGCGATGGGGATCCTGCGTCCCGACCACCGGCGCCACCTGCTCGCCGTCTACGGCTTCGCTCGCCTGGTGGACGACATCGGCGACGAGGCGGAGGGGGACCGGGTCGCCCAGCTCGACGCCTTCGAGGGCGACCTGCGCCGCGTGTTCACCGGCACCCCCGAGCTGGAGGTGCTGCGCCGGCTGCAACCGAGCGTGCGCGAACTCGACCTGCCGATCGAACCGTTCCTGGGCCTGATCGAGGCCAACCGGCAGGACCAGGTGGTGCGCCGCTACGCGACGTACGACGAACTCGCCGCCTACTGCGCGCTGTCCGCGAACCCCGTCGGCCGGCTCGTGCTGCACGTCTTCGGGCGCGCCACCGAGGAACGCGTGGCCCGCTCCGACGAGATCTGCACCGCGCTGCAGATCGTCGAGCACCTCCAGGACGTCGCCGAGGATCTCGAACGCGACCGGATCTACCTCCCCAAGGAGGACCTGGACCGGTTCGGCGTCACCGAGGCGGACCTGGCGGCACCGACCGCCACCCCCGCGGTGCGGCGACTGATCGCCTACGAGACACACCGCGCGACGCGGTTGTTGCGCTGCGGCGCACCGCTCGCACGGACACTGCGAGGGCGCGAGCGCCTCGCGATCGCCGGGTTCGTGGCCGGTGGACGAGCGGCCGTGGCCGCGATCAAGGACGCCGGTTTCGACGTCCTGGCCGACCGGGCGAAGCCCCGGAAGGCCACCCTGCTGCGTGAGCTGTCCGGCGTACTGGTACGAAAGAGGTAAAAGGGGAACCATGGACGTCGACGCTTCGTATGCGTACTGCGAGCGCCTGACCCGCAATCAGGCCCGCAACTTCTACTACGGCATCAGGCTGCTGCCCGAGCCCAAGCGCCTCGCGCTCAGCGCCGTGTACGCCTTCGCGCGAGAGATCGACGACATCGGCGACGGCGATCTGCCCGCGGATCGCAAGATCGCCGAGCTGGCCCGGATGCGCAAGCAGCTCAAGGACCTGAGCGCGGATCGGGATCCGGTCGCGGTCGCGCTCGCCGACGCCGCGACCCGATTCCCGATCCCGCTGGCCGCGCTCGACGAGCTGATCGACGGCGTCGAGATGGACGTGCGCGAGACCGAGTACGAGACCTTCGACGAGCTGCGGGTCTACTGTCGCTGCGTCGCCGGCACCGTGGGCCGACTCTCGCTGGGCATCTTCGGCTCGCGCGACGCGCTGCACGCGCCCGACCTCGCGGACACCCTCGGCATCGCGTTGCAGATCACCAACATCCTCCGCGACATCAAGGAGGACAAGGACAACGGCCGGGTCTACCTGCCGCGCGAGGACCTGGCCAAGTTCGGCCTCGAAGAGGCGTGGCACAAGGACGGGCGCTTCACCCAGAGCGCCGCGTTCGAGGATCTGGTCCGCTTCGAGGGCGCCCGCGCCGAGCAACTCTTCGAGCGGGGACTGACCCTGCTCCCGCTGCTCGACCGGCGCAGCGCCGCCAGCACCGGTGCGATGGCGGGCATCTACCGCCGACTGCTGACCAGAATCGTGGAGGAACCCGGCCAGGTGCTGATAGGTCGGCTCTCCCTCCCGAACTGGGAGAAGGCCGAGATCGCCACACGCGCACTCGCCGGCCTGCCGGTCGGTGCGCACTCGCTGCTGGCGCGCAGGCGGTGAACGTCGATCGATGACCGGCCCGGGGCCGGCTCGGCAAGCCGGCCGCAGGGGCCGGTACAGGGATTGATCACGTGGGTACGGAGCAAGGCATGAGCGCACGCATGGTGGTGATCGGTGGCGGTCTGGCGGGTATCACCGCCGCGCTGGCCGCCGCCGACACCGGCGTCGAGGTCACCCTCCTGGAAGGCCGGCCCAGACTGGGCGGCGCGACGTTCTCGCTGCGCCGTGACGACATGTGGCTCGACAACGGGCAACACGTCTTCCTGCGCTGCTGTACCGAGTACATCTCCTTCCTGGAGCGGATCGGCAGCGCCGACAAGGTCTACCTGCAACCTCGGATGGACGTCCCGGTGCGCACCCCCTGGGGCACCCGCACCCGACTGCGCCGCTCCGCCCTGCCCGCCCCGCTGCACCTGTCCTCCGCGCTGGCCCGCTACCCGCTGTTGACCATGGCCGGCCGGGCCCGGGTGGGCCGTGCCGCGCTCGCCCTGCGCAAGCTGGATCCGGCCGACCCGGCCCTGGACGAGCTCACCTTCGCCGCCTGGCTGGACCGCTTCGGCGTCACCGCCCGCGAGCGCGAGGCGATGTGGGACCTGATCGGCATCGCCACGCTCAACCTGCCCGCGACCGAGGCGTCGCTCGCGATGGCGGTCAAGGTCTTCCGCACCGGCGTGCTCGACCGCAACGACGGCGCCGACATCGGCTGGAGCCTGGTCCCGCTCCAGGAACTGCACGGCGACGCCGCGACTCGCGCGCTGGCGCGCGCGGGCGTGCGCACACACCTGCGCACCCGGGTGGACACGCTCGACATCGGCGACGGCGGCTTCTCGATAGTGGCGGGCGGCGAACGTTTCGAGGCGGACGCGGTGGTGCTGGCGGTGCCGCACTACGACGCGGCCAGGTTGTTGCCCCCGGGCGCCCTGCTGCTGGGCGACATGCCCGCCGACCCGACGCTGCTCGCCGGGCTGGGCACCTCGCCGATCGTGAACCTGCACGTGGTCTACGACCGGCCGGTGCTGGACGTCCCGCTCGCCGCGGGCATCGGCGGCCCGGTGCAGTGGATGTTCGACCGCAGTGCCGGTCACGGTCTGGCGGCGGGCCGCTACGTGGCGGTGTCGCTGTCCGCGGCGGGTCGGGAAATCGACCTGACGAGTGCGCAACTGCGGGATAGGTTCGTTCCGGAGCTGGCGCGCGTGCTGCCCTCGGCCCGGGATGCCCGGGTCGAGCGGTTCGTGGTGACCAAGGAACGCGCCGCGACCTTTCGTCCCGCCCCAGGTTCGGGCCGGCTTCGTCCCGGCCCCCGGACCGCGCTCCCCGGTCTCGCCCTCGCCGGGGCGTGGACCGCCACCGGATGGCCCGCGACGATGGAGGGTGCCGTGCGCAGCGGCCTTTCCGCCGCCCACGAGGCCCTCCCGTATCTCGGCCGAACCCGTGCCATTCCGGAGAGGACGACGCCGCTATGACGCTCGCCGACGCATCGATCGCCCCCGCCGTGCTCGATCGCGCGCGCGAGGCGAGTCGCCCCGCGCTGCGGGTCGCGACGGCCCGACTCGAACCACCGCTGGCCCGGGTGGCCGCGTACCACATGGGGTGGGCCGACGAGGCCGGTCGCGAGCTGCCCGGCAACAGTGGCAAGGCACTGCGCCCCGCACTCGCGCTGCTCTCCGCCGAGGCGGTCGGCGCGTCCACCCGGGTGGGTGTGCCCGGCGCCGTCGCGGTCGAACTGGTGCACAACTTCTCGCTGATCCACGACGACCTGATGGACGGCGACGAGGAACGCCGGCATCGGCCCACCGCGTGGAAGGTCTTCGGCCCGGGTCTGGCCGTGCTGGCCGGCGACGGCCTGCTCGTGCTGGCCGAACAGGTCCTGATGGACGCCGACGACGCGGACGGCGATCGGGCCGCCCGCCTGCTCACCGAGGCCACCGCCAGGTTGATCGACGGGCAGTCCCAGGACCTGTCCTTCGAGGCCCGACTCGACGTCACCGTCGAGGAGTGCCTGACCATGGCGGGCAACAAGACCGGGGCCCTGCTGGCCTGCTCGTCGGCGATCGGGGCGGCCCTCGCGGGCGCCGACGAGCGCACCGTGCAGGCGCTGTACGGCTTCGGGCATCACCTCGGCGTCGCCTTCCAGGCGGTGGACGACCTGCTGGGCATCTGGGGGCGACCCGAGGTGACCGGCAAACCCGCCTGGAACGACCTGCGCCGGCGCAAGAAGTCCGTCCCGGTCGTCGCCGCCCTCTCCGGCGACACGACCGCCGGACGCGAGCTGGCGCGCATCTACACGGACGAGGGACCGCGCAACGAGGAGGGACTGGCCCTGGCCGCCCGCCTGGTCGAGGAGGCGGGCGGACGTGCCCGTACCGAGACCGAGGCGGCCCGGCACCTGGAGCAGGCGATGGCCTGCCTGGATTCCCTGGACGTCCCGCAAGGTACCTACACGGACCTGACCTCACTCGCGGCCTTCACCACCACTCGGGAGTTGTGAAGAGATGACAGTGCTCGACCAGCCGGGAATCGGCGACGTCCACGACGACAGGCTCCAAGGCGCGCTGGACCGGGCCGTCGCCCACCTGATGGAGCTTCAGGACGATGCGGGCTGGTGGAAGGGGGAGCTGGAGACCAACGTCACGATGGACGCGGAGGATCTGCTCTTCCGGGAGTTCCTGGGCATCCGTACCGAGGAGCAGACCGCGGCCGGCGCCCGGTGGATCCGCGCGAACCAGCGCTCGGACGGCACCTGGGCGACCTTCTTCGGCGGTCCCGCCGACCTCTCGGTGACCGTCGAGGCGTACGTCGCGCTCAAGTTGGCCGGCGACGACCCGGACGCCAAGCACATGGCAGCCGCCGCCGCCTTCATCCGCGACGGCGGCGGCATCGCCAACACCCGGGTGTTCACCCGGTTCTGGCTGGCCTTCTTCGGCTGGTGGTCCTGGGACGACCTGCCGGTGTTGCCGCCGGAGATCATCCACCTGCCCAAGTGGTTTCCGCTCAACGTCTACGACTTCGCCTGCTGGGCCCGGCAGACCATCGTGCCGCTGACCATCGTCAGCTCGATGCGCCCGGTGCGGCCCGCGCCGTTCGACCTGGCCGAGTTGCGCCCGAGCGCCGCGGTGCGGGGCCGGCCCGCCGCCGACGATCCGTGGTCCAAGGTCTTCCGGGCGCTCGACGCGGTGCTGCACCAGTACCACAAGGTGCCGTTCAAGCCGTTCCGGCAGGCGGCCCGGCGCAAGGCCGCGCAGTGGATCGTGCAGCGTCAGGAGGCGGACGGCGGCTGGGGCGGGATCCAGCCGCCGTGGGTCTACTCGCTGATCGCGCTGCGGCTGATGGGCTATCCGCTCAACCACCCGGTGATGGCCCAGGGCATCAAGGGCCTGGACGGGTTCACCATCGTGGACACCGACGAGGACGGCCTGCCGCGCCGCAGGTTCGAGGCGTGCCAGTCGCCGGTGTGGGACACCGGGTTGACCCTGGTCGCCCTGCGGGACGCGGGAGTTCCGGCGTCCGACCCGCGCGTGGTCAAGGCCGCCGGGTGGCTGATGGACGAGGAGATCCGCGAGGTCGGGGACTGGGCGGTGCAGCGGCCGGACCTGGAACCGGGCGGCTGGGCCTTCGAGTTCGCCAACGACTGGTACCCGGACACGGACGACACCGCCGAGATCGTGATGGCCCTGCGCTACACCGACCACCCGGACGGCGCGCGCAAGGACGCGGTGTTGGACCGGGCCGAGCGGTGGACGGCCGGGATGCGCAGCAAGGACGGCGGGTGGGGGGCGTTCGACGCGGACAACGTCAGCATTCTGCCGCTCAAGCTGCCGTTCAGCGATTTCGGCGCGGTCACCGACCCGCCCTCGGCCGACGTCACCGCGCACATCGTGGAGATGCTCGCCGACGGCGGCGCCCGCTACAGCTCGTATGTCGCGGACGGCGTCAAGTGGTTGATGGAGCATCAGGAAAGCGACGGTTCCTGGTTCGGCCGCTGGGGCGCGAACTACGTCTACGGCACCGGCGCGGTGGTGCCGGCGCTGGTGACGGCCGGAGTCGATCCGCGGCATGCCGCGATCCGGCGCGCGGTGCGCTGGCTGGAGCTCCGGCAGAATCCGGACGGCGGCTGGGGCGAGGATCTGCGCAGCTACGATCTGGCCGAGACCTGGTCCGGGCGCGGCGAGTCCACCGCGTCGCAGACCGCGTGGGCGCTGCTGGCGCTGCACGCGGCGGGCGAGTTCGGCGAGGTCGCGCAGCGTGGCATCGACTGGTTGACCGACCATCAGAACGCGCTGGGCGGGTGGGACGAGCCGCAGTTCACCGGCACCGGCTTCCCCGGCGACTTCTACATCAAGTACCACATGTACCGGCTCGTCTTCCCCGTGATGGCGCTCGGTCGGTACGCCAAGACGACGGGCTGAACGATGCCCCTGATGGTGGTCACCCCGCTGCGGATCGAGATGCGCGCGGTCGAGGCGGGGCTGATGGGCGCGTTCGACGTGCGGGTGGTGCGCGCGGGCATGGGGGCGGACAAGGCCCGTGCCCGGGCGCGGGCCCTGTCCGCGCTCCCGGCCCGGGAATACGGCGCGCTCGCGGTCGCCGGATTCGGCGCGGGCGTGGGCGAGGGGGTCGGCGTGGGTGACGTGGTGGTCGCCTCCGAGGTGCGCGGCGCGGACGGCACGGTGGTCGAACTGCCCTCCTCCGAACTGTTGTTGGAGTGGATGCACCGGGTCTCGCCGAAGCTGAGGCTGCATCACGGTCCGATCGAGACGGTGGACCGGGTGGTCAAGGGCCCGGCGCGGCAGGCGTTGCGCGAACGCGGGGTGCTGGCGGCCGACATGGAGTCGGTGTACCTGCTCGCGGCGGCGGGCGATCGGCCGGCCGGGGTGGTCCGGGTGATCACCGACACCCCGGAGCGGGAACTGCTCCGGCCGCGCCTGCTGGTGGACGGGTTCAAGGCGTTCCGCACGTTGCGCCACGCGACCCCGGCCCTGCTTGACTGGGCCAACGACGAGCGAACCAAGTCAGGAGGTACGGCGGGCGATGACGTTCGATCTGGGTGAGACGTACGAGGCGTACGCGGACCGCGGCTTCGAGCTGCACGCGAAGCACCTCAACCCGCAACTCCCGCGCGTGCTGCGGACCATCGGCATGGACCGCGACTACGTCCGGGCCCAGGGGCCGTACCTGTACGACGACAAGGGCGATCGCTACCTGGACTTCCTGTCCGGGTTCGGCACCTACGGGGTGGGCCGGCACCACCCGGTGGTGCGCAAGGCGATGCAGGACGTGATCGCCCTGGATCTGCCGGACATCGTGCACTTCCACACGCCGCCGCTGGCCGCCGCGTTGGCGGACCGGCTGCTGGCCCGGGCGCCCGGCATGGACCGGGTGTACTTCTGCAACAGCGGCACCGAGGCGGTCGAGGCCGCGCTGAAGTTCGCCCGCTTCGCCACCGGGCGGCGCCGGATCGTCTACATCGACCACGCCTTCCACGGGCTGACCACCGGCGCGTTGTCGGTCAACGGCGCGGCCGAGTTCCGCAAGGGCTTCGAACCGCTGCTGCCGGACGTGGGCATCGCGCTGGGCGATCTGGACGCGCTGGCCCGGGAGTTGAAGCGTGGTGACGTCGCGGCGCTGATCATCGAGCCGATCCTGGGCAAGGGTGTGCTCGCGCCGCCGCCCGGCTGGCTGGCCACCGCGCAGAAGTTGTTGCGCGAGCACGGCGCGTTGTTGATCGCCGACGAGGTGCAGACCGGGATGGGCCGCACCGGCCGGTTCTTCGCGTACCAGTGGGAGGACGGCGTCGAGCCGGACATCGTCACGGTCGCCAAGGCGCTGTCGGGTGGCTACGTGCCGATCGGCGCGACGCTGACCCGGGACTGGGTGTTCAAGAAGGTCTATTCGACGATGGACCGCGTGCTCGTGCACGACTGCACGTTCGGCGGCAACAACCAGGCGATGGCGGCGGGCCTGGCCACCCTGGCGGTGCTCGACGACGAGGACCTGATCGGCAACAGCGCGCGGATGGGCGATGCGTTCGTGGCCGGGCTGACCCCGCTGATCGACAAGTACGAGCTGTTCGCCGAGGTGCGCGGACGCGGCTTGATGATCGGCCTGGAGTTCGGCAAGCCGCGCTCGCTCAAGCTGCGCGCCGGGTGGACGGCGTTGCAGGCGGCCCGGCACGGGTTGTTCGCGCAGATGGTGGTGGTGCCGATGTTCCAGCGGCACCGGGTGCTGACCCAGGTCGCGGGCGACCACATGGACGTGATCAAGCTGCTGCCGCCCTATGTGATCGGGCCGGCGGACGTGGAGCACTTCGTCGCGGGCTTCGTGGACGTGATGGACGACGCGCACAAGGGCACCGGGCTGATGTGGGACTTCGGCCGCACCCTGATCAAGCAGGCGATGACCAACCGCTGAGGCGCCACGAATCGGCTCTGGCTGGATCCCCCTGCTGGTGTTAAGTTGATGGAGTCAATCAACTTTGATGGTGCAGGGGGTTTGCCATGTCCGCTGTCGGGTCCGCGGCCGGACCGGGGGCGATCGATTTGATGATCGGCTTCCCGAGCGCACAGGCCAAGAGCCACTACGACTTCCTCAAGCCGCAACTGCGCGACGCGGAGAGCGGCGAGATGGAGTTCCCCGCCGAGTACATGTTCAAGGGCGTGCCGAATCGGCTGGCCGAGGGGGTCGATCCGATCGAGGTGACGCTCGGGCAGATGGACGCGTGCGGCGTCGAGATCGGCCTGGTCGGCCTGAGCGAGACCGCGCTGCGCGCGATCGCCGAGCACCCGAAGCGCTTTCGGCCCACGCTGGAGGTGGACCCGAACGACATCACCACGACCGTCCGCCGGATCCGGCAGGCGTACCTGGAGCACCGCATCGTCGCGGTGACCACCTTCCCGGCGGGCTGCAACCCGCAGGTGCCGGTGAGCGATCGGCGCTACTACCCGGTCTACCAGACCTGCATCGACCTGGACCTGCCGATCGTCGCCAACGCGGGCATCGCCGGACCGCGGGTGCCGTCCGCGTGCCAGGACGTCATGCACTTCGACCAGGTCTGTTACGACTTCCCGGAGTTGCGGATCGTGATGCGGCACGGCGCGGAGCCGTGGGAGGACCTCGCGGTCAAGCTGATGCTCAAGTGGCCCGGGCTGTACTACATGACGTCGGCGTTCGCGCCCAAGTACTACCCCAAGGCGATCGTCGACTACGCGAACACGCGTGGCGCGGACAAGGTGATGTACGCGGGCTACTACCCGATGGGCCTGTCCCTGGAGCGCATCTTCCGCGAGTTGCCGGACGTCCCGTTCAAGCCCGAGGTGCGCGCGAAGTTTCTGCGCGAGAACGCCATGCGGGTGTTCAAGCTGGGAGAGGAGTGACCACCGTGTCCGAACGCCACACGATCATCTCGGCGGACGGCCATGCCGGCGCCGGCATGGACACCTACCGCGAATTCCTGGATCCGTCCTGGCGCGCGGAGTTCGACGACTGGCGGGAGCGGTATCGCAATCCGTTCCGGGACCTCCAGGGCGATCGGCGCACCCGCAACTGGGACGACGACCGACGGATCGCCGAGTTGGCCGCGGACGGGATCGTCGCGGAGGTGGTGTTCCCCAACACGGTGCCGCCGTTCTTCCCGACCGGGCAACTGCTCGCCCGTCCCCCGTCGAAGGACTCCTACGCCCGCCGGCTGGCCGGGATCCGGGCGCACAACCGCTGGCTGGCGCAGTGGTGCGGCGGGGCGAACGCGGTGCGCCGGGCCGGGTTGGCCCAGGTGTTCCTGAACAACGTCGACGACGCGGTCGCGGAGGCGGTCTGGGCCAAGGAGAACGGCCTCGCGGGCATCCTGATCCCGACCACGCCGCCGGACGTGAGCGGCATCCTGCCGCTGTACGCACCGGAGTGGGACCGGCTCTGGGAGGTGTGCCAGGACCTGGAGTTGGCGGTGGTCAACCACGGTGGATCGGGCAGCCCGGACTACGGCGCCTACCCGGCGTCCACCTTCCTGTGGATCGCCGAGGCGACGCTGTTCTCCCGTCGACCGCTGACCCACATGTTGTTGTCCGGGGCGTTCGCGCGTTTCCCCCGGCTCAAGTTCGCGATCACCGAGCAGGGCGCGGCCTGGATCCCGCCGGTGTTGCGGCAGTTGGACGGCTACCACGCGCAGATGGCGAGCGGTCGCATCGGTGAACTCAAGTACACCGAGGCGGATCGGCTGCCGGAGCCGCCGAGCGCGTACTTCGCCCGGAACTGCTGGGTGGGCGCGAGCTTCCCCTCGCCCGTCGAGGCACAGGCGCGGCACGAACTGGGCATCGACCGCTACATGTGGGGCGCGGACTATCCGCACGACGAGGGCACCTATCCGTACACGCGCGAGGCGCTGCGCCGTTCCTTCCACGACGCCTCGCCGGCCGAACTGCGGGCGATCCTGGCCGGGAACGCGGCGACGCTGTACGGCTTCGACCTGACCGCGCTGGACGCGCTGGCGGCCGAGGTCGGGCCGACCCACGCGGAACTCGCCGAGCCGCTGGCGGAGTTGCCCAAGGAAAGCAACAGCCCTGCCTTCACCCGGCCCTGACGGCCCGTCATGGCCGGTTCGCGGTGGGCCTCGCCGCGGTGCGGGCGGGGCCCGCCGGCGGTCATCGGCCCAACACGTGGCCGCCGTTGACGTTGACGAACTCGCCGGTCATGAAGCCGGATTCGGGGGAGGCCACGAAGGTCACGGCGGCGGCGATGTCCTCGGCCCGACCTACCCGCTTGACCAGGGTGGCCGCCGCGCGCCGTTCGTGCTCGGCGGCGTCCTGGACCATGTCGAAGGCGAATTCGGTGTCGGCGATGTAGCCCGGCACGACCACGTTGGCGGTGATGCCCTCGGGGCCGACCCGGGCCGCCAGGGTGTGGTTCCAGGCGTGCACGGCGGCCTTGGCGGCGCCGTACGCGTTGTTCCCGCGCAGTCCCGCGGTCGACCCGATGGACACGATCCGGCCGCCGGGGCGGGCCAGCCGGGGGAGCAGGGCCTCGGTGAGCAGCACCGTGGGCAACACGATGTGGTCGTACATCCGCCGCCAGTGGTCGGCGACCGCGGCCAGGCCCGGCTCGGTGGGCAACGGCATCCGCTGCCCGGCGTTGTTGACCAGGACGTCCACCCGCGCGGGCAGCAACGCGCAGGCCCGTTCCACCGCCTGAGGGTCCGTCAGGTCGACGACGAGGGCGGTGCCGCCGATTTCCTCGGCGACGGCGGCGATCGGCTCCGGCCGCCGACCCAGCACCGTCACGTGGTCGCCCTGGGCGGCGAATCGACGGGCAACGGCCCGGCCGATCCCGCTGCCCCCACCGCTGACCAGCACACATCGCCTTGTATTCATGGCTGTTGCCGCCCCCCGCGTCCGTTCGCCGCCGATGTGCCGCGATCCTACGAGCGGTGCACCGATCCTGCCCGGCCCGCGACGCTGTGATTACGGGCACGTGTGCGATCCGTCACCGAGTGACACGGTGGCCCGGAGTCGGTCCACGGGGGAGGGCGATCCCCGACGGTGTCGTGCGGCTGATCCCGGTGTTGTGCGTCGGCCGGGCCAGGCCCATCCGCGGGCCGTTTCGTCGGCCGTGACGCGGCCCACGTCCGGATCGGTGGACGGCCATTGATGGTTGGCGAGGGCCGCACTAGAGTCGCGCAACCGAACTGCCGCATGTGCCTTCCCTGGAGTAACGATCATGGTGGAACAAAAGAACGACGAGTTCATCGAGCCCTCGCCCGAGGAGATCGTTCTCTTCACCAAGGAGCACGTTTCGCAGATGGAGCAGTCGGACGGTGACGACGTCTGGCTCCTGGCCGGGATGAACCACGTGCTCGTGCACACGGTCGGCCGCAAGAGCGGCAAGCTGCACAAGGTCGCGCTCCCGTTCTGGGCGGACGAGAACGGTCACCGCGTCGTGGTCGGCTCCTTCGCGGGCGCCGCCAAGCACCCGTCCTGGTTCGTGAACCTGTCCGACCGCACGGCCAACCCGCAACTGCTGGTGCGGGTGCAGCACGCCACGTTCTGGAGCACCGCCGAGATCCTCGACGGCGACGAGTACACCAAGACCTGGGCCGGGCTCACCGCCGACCGTGACTACTACAACAACTACCAGACCCGCACCGAGCGGCGGATTCCGCTGGTGCGCCTGCCGGAGACCAGCCTGATCGCCCGCCGCGACTGAGCCTTCGCCACGCCGGCCGCCGTTCGCGTCGAGCGACCGGCGGCCCGCCGGCGGTGCCGGCCCGGCTCAGTCCGTCAGCAGCTTCTTCTGCACCTTGCCCATCGCGTTGCGCGGCAGGTCGGCGACGAAGACCACGCGCCTGGGGCGCTTGTGCGCGGACAGCCCGGTCGCGACGTGATCGATGAGCTGACGCTCCGTCACCTCGCCGTCCGGCACCACGAAGGCGACGATCTCCTGTCCCAGGTCGGGGTGCGCCACGCCGATCACCGCCGCCTCGCGCACCGCCGGGTGCGCCAGCAGGGCACCTTCGACCTCGCCCGCGCCGATCCGATAGCCGCCGGACTTGATCAGGTCGGTGCCGGCCCGGCCCACGATCCGGTGCCGGCCGTCGGCGTCGATCACCGCGACGTCGCCGGTGCGGAACCAGCCGTCCCGGGTCAGCGTCTCGGCGGTCGCCTCGGGTCGATTCAGGTAGCCCTGGAACAGCGTGGGCGAATCGATCTGCAACTCGCCCACCGTCTCGCCGTCGTGCGCACACGCCGAGCCGTCCTCGCCGACCAGCCGGGTGCGCACACCCGCGATCGGCAGCCCGACGAAGCCGGGTCGGCGCTCGCCGTCCGCCCGGGTGCTGACCGTGATCAGCGTCTCGGTCATGCCGTACCGCTCGATCGGCCGGTGACCGGTGAGTTCGGCCAGTCGCCCGAACACCGGGACGGGCAGCGGCGCGCTCCCGGACACCAGCAACCGCGCGCCCGCCAACGCCCGCGCCGACTCCGGGTCCTGCGCGATCCGCGACCACACCGTGGGCACGCCGAAGTACAGGCTGCCGCCCGCCTGCGCGTAGGCGGCCGGCTTGGGGCGGCCGGTGTGCACCACACGCGAGCCGACCCGCAGCGCGCCCAGCACACCCAGGACCAGGCCGTGCACGTGGAACAGCGGCAGGCCGTGCACGAGCACGTCGTCCGGAGTCCACGCCCACGCGTCGACCAGGCCGTCCAGCCCGGCGGCGATCGCCGCGTGCGGCATCAGCACGCCCTTCGGCGCACCCGTGGTGCCGCTCGTGTACAGGATCAGCGCGGTCGTGTCGGGAGCCGGCTGCGGGTGCGTGCTCGACGAGCGCGCGGCGAGGTCGATCGGCGCGGTGGGCAGCCCGGTGTCCGTCCACGGCCCCGGCGCCAGCAACAGCGCGGCACCCGAGTCGGACAGGATGTGCGCGCGCTCCAGCGGACCCGAGTCCGGCGGGACCGGGACCACCGGCACACCCGCCACCAGGCCGGCCAACGTGGCCACCACGGTGCCCAGGCTCGCGTCCGCGCGCACCGCGACGGCGGGCGCGCCCACGATGCGATCGGCCAACGCCGTCGCCGCACCGAACAACGCCTCGCGCGACATCGCCTCCCCGGCCACGACGACCGCATCGGAGCGATCCGGCACGGCACCGTCGACCGAGACGAGAGCAGACACGACCCAACCTCCAACCACGACGACCCAACCCACCGATGCTATTGCGCCGAACGCCGGTCCGAGCCCACCCACTCGCACCCGCCCGGCCCGATGTGCCCCCGGCTGCCCGCCGCACACCGGATCGCCGGTGCGAAGCCGGGGGCACCCGCGGGTCCCCAACCGTCGCGGGTTCCGCCGGGGAACCGAGGGTTTGCCCCGGGACAAGGGGGTGCCGGGCGCATAGCGTGGGGCGGGGAACCGGTTCGTCGGGTGGGCCGTCCCAGGGGCAGGACTTTCGGGTGAGCAAGGAGTGGTTGTGCGTCGAAATCCCGTGCAGGGGAGCAGGATCGCGGCCGTACTGGCGGTGTGCGTCTCGCTCGGTGTGCTGACCGCGTGCGGCAACGGGCAGAGCCCGTTGTCCACCATCGAGAAGCCGTCGTCGACCGCCTCGGGGACCGCGAGCGCGGGATCCGGGCTGGACGAGAACGTCCGCAACGAGGACCTGGACGTCGGCGAACTGGTGCGCCGGGCCAAGCAGTCCGCCGCCCGGATCAAGACCGTGCACGTGGTGGCGGACATCGTCTCCGCCGGCAAGGCGGTCAAGCTCGATCTGCGGGTGGACCGCGGCAGCGAGGACTTCCAGGGCACCATCGAGCAGAACGGCGTCAAGCTGGAGGTGCGCCGGGTCCAGTCGGCGATGTACATCAAGGGCGACGAAGCCGCGTACCGCTCGTTGGTCGGCACCGTGGACGGCGACCTGGCCGCCAAACTGCTCGCCGGGAAGTGGCTCAAGGGCGACGCGAACAGCGAGAAGCTGCGCGGCCTGCGCAACATCACCACCGTCGCCGACCCGGGGGCGGCGCTGAAGAGCTTCCCCGAGGACGGCGTCAAGCTGCCCACCGAGACGATCGACAGCCGCAAGATGATCCCGCTCACCGGCCCGCCCGGGGACGACGAGGGCAAGATCTACATCGAGGCCCAGGGCGGCAAGCCGTACCCGGTCCTGATCGTGTCCAAGGACACCGACAACAGCGGCTCGGTCGGCTACGGCGACTTCGACGTGCCGGTCAAGGTGAGCGCGCCGCCCGCCGCCGAGGTGATCGACATCCCCGATCGCTCCACCACATCCGGCACACCCCGCCCCGGCAGCACCGCCTGAGAAGGGGGCGATCTTCACGACGGGGCGTCGAAGCCACGCCCTAGGATGCTCTCCATCCACGCGCCGCGTCCGTCGACGCGGCGCGCAATCGGGGAACCACCGCGGAGGGGAGTTGCGATGACGGTCGTTCTCGCACAGGGGGAGCGCGTCACCATCGGCAAGGGCGAGGCCGGTTCGGTCGCCCGGGTACGGATGGGGCTGGGCTGGGACCCGATCAAGCACGAGGGGCTGCGCCCGGGCCTGCAGGCGCTCACCGGCGTCGACCTGGACGCGTCGTGTCTGTTGTTCGACGCCGACCACCACCTCGTGGACACCGTGTGGCCGCGGCAGTTGGTGTCCAAGGACGGCGCGGTCACGCACACCGGCGACAACACCACCGGTGCCGGCGAGGGTGACGACGAGTCGATCATCGTCGACCTGGCCGCGCTGCCGCTGCGCATAACGGCGCTGGTCTTCACGGTCAGCGCGTTCTCCAGCGACGACTTCTCCCGGGTCGCCAACGCGTTCTGCCGCGTGGTGGACGAGAGCGACGAGAGCGAACTCGTGCGCTACGAACTCTCCACCGCCGACTCGCACGACAACGCGCAGATCATGGTCAAGCTGACCCGCGGCGGTGACGGCTGGACGCTCACCGCGATCGGTCGGTCGGCCAAGGGCAACACGGTCAACGACCTGCTGCCCGCGGTCCTGAAGTACCTGTAGCCATCCGCCGTCGCGCCCGGACACCACCCACACCGCTCCGGGCGCGGCGGCGCGCCGGGCCGACCCGCGCTCACGCCGCGGCGACGAGCCCGCGTTCCGACGCGTAGTCCGCCAACGCCTCGCGCAGCCGCCGCCGGCCCCGGTGCAGCCGCGACATCACCGTGCCGAGCGGGACGTCCATGAACGCGGCGATCTCCTTGTACGGATAGCCCTCCACGTCCGCGAGATACACCGCGATCCGAAACTCCTCGGGCAACGCGCGCAACGCGGCCACCACCTGCGAGTCGGGCAGGTGATCCAGCGCCTCGGTCTCCGCCGACCGCAGCCCGGTCGATTCGTGCGACCCGGCCCGGTAGAGCTGCCAGTCCTCGATCTCCTGCCCGCCCGACGCCACCGGCTGCCGCTGCTTCCTGCGGTAGGAGGTGATGAAGGTGTTGGTGAGAATTCGGTACAGCCACGCCTTCAGATTCGTTCCGTCCCGGAACTGGTGGAAGGACGCGTACGCCTTCGTGAACGTTTCCTGGACCAGATCCTCCGCGTCCGAGGCGTTGTGGGTCATCCGCAGCGCGGCCGGGTAGAGCGGGTCAAGAAACGGCACGGCGTCGCGCTCGAAGCGGTCCTGCCGCAGCCTCGGGGTGGTCAGGAGATCACTCAATTCGTCGCTCCCGCTACGCAAGGTACGGACCCGTCGGCGCCTGTTCGTCCCCACCGCGCCGAGGGTGTGAAACTCCCCTGCCCATCATGTGCCCGCCGATGCGCGAAACAGCCGGGCCATTGGTCCTTCGTTGTCGCAACCGGCGATCCGCGGGCACGATCGACACCGCCGCCGGGCGTCTTGTGCCGGGCGTCGGTGACGGAGCGTCAAATTTGTTCACGCTATGCCGATCGTCGCTGTTCCCGGACTCGGCCCGGCGTCCTGTTCTCGGGCCATGGGCGGGTCACAGCTTCGCCACCGCCAGGGTGGCCAGCGCGACGAGTTGCTCCTTGCTCGGCGGCGGATCGCCGCCGCCCGCGTTGAGCGAGAACACCGCCGTCTCCTCGCCTCGACGGGCCGCGACCACCAGGACGCCGCCGATCGTGTCCGGCTGCACGTAGACCGCGGCGTCGCCCAGATTCGGCACCTTCTCGGTACGGGTGTCGCCCAGTGTGCCCAGGTAGGCGTCGATCGCCTTGTCCACCCCGCCCGAACTCTTCGACCGGGTCGCGATCGTGCTGACCACCGGGGCTCCGTCGGCCGCCGCGTAGTCACAACCCAGCGGATTCTGCGCGGCCCGCAGCCCCGGCATCGACAACGCCTTCGAAACCTGCTCGGCGGTGAGCATCGCGCACGCGTCGACCGGGCGCAGCTCGCCGTTCGCCCCGGCCCCCGCGCCGCCCGCGGTCGGGCTCGGACTCCCGTCGCCGCCCGCCTTGGTGCCCCCGTCGCCGTCGTCGCATCCCGCCAGCGGCAGTACGACGGCCGCGACCGCGACCACCACGCCCATCCGAACCCTCACGGTCGTCCCCATTTCCCGGTTCCGCTCCGGGGCGTTCCCCGGTCCCCGGCATGATCCGACATTTCCCGGTCCGCGGTGCGGACCCGACCGGATCGTCGCGGTTCGCAACCCCCGCGACAATGCCGCCGCGTCTCGCGATGCGGGCTGCGATCAAGCTCACATCGCCCCTGGTGGACCCGGAATTCGCAGGTGAGACCCACTTGTCGGGCCGGCCCGATGTGCCCGGCATGTGGACCGGGCCTGCGGGGCACCTGCACACGTGTCCTAAAGTCACGCAGGTTCGACCCCGATGCCGCCGCCCCACCACGGGCACGGCACTCTGTCGTCCCGAGGCACCCGTCCGATTTCCCCCGCACCCGGACACCCCGGGCAAGGAGGTACGTAGCTCGTGATCCGTAAGCTGTTGGTGGCCAACCGAGGCGAAATCGCCGTGCGCGCCCTGCGCGCCGCCACCGAGCTGGACATCACCACGGTCGCTGTTTACGCGTACGAGGACCGACACTCCCTGCATCGCCAGAAAGCGGACGAGAGCTACGAGATCGGCGAACGGGGTCACCCGCTGCGCGCCTACCTCGACGTGGACACGATCGTCGGCGCGGCGATCTCGTGTGGCGCCGACGCGATCTACCCCGGTTACGGCTTTCTCTCCGAGAACCCGCTGCTTGCCGAGGCGTGCGAGGCCAACGGGATCACCTTCGTCGGCCCCTCGGCCGACGTGCTCTCGCTCGCGGGCAACAAGGTACGGGCGCTGGAGGCCGCGAAGGGCGCCGGACTGCCCACGTTGCAGACCGCGCCGCCGCAGGACGACGTGGACGCGCTGGTGGCCGCCGCGGACGCGATCGGCTTCCCGATCTTCGTCAAGGCCGCCGCCGGCGGTGGCGGCCGAGGGCTGCGCAAGGTGGACCGCCGCGAGGACCTGCGTTCCTCGATCGAGACCGCGATGCGCGAGGCGCAGACCGCCTTCGGTGACCCCACGGTCTTCCTGGAGGAGGCGGTGATCCGCCCGCGCCACATCGAGGTGCAGATCCTCGCCGGCGCCGACGGCGGCGTGGTGCACCTGTACGAGCGGGACTGCTCGATGCAGCGGCGCCACCAGAAGGTCGTCGAGATCGCCCCCGCGCCCAACCTCGACCCCGAACTGCGGGACCGGATCTGCGCCGACGCGGTGCGTTTCGCGCAGGCGGTGGGCTACCGCAACGCGGGCACCGTGGAGTTCCTGCTCGACGAGCGCGGCCGGTACGTGTTCATCGAGATGAACCCGCGCATCCAGGTCGAGCACACGGTCACCGAGGAGATCACCGGAGTCGACCTGGTCCAGGCCCAGTTGCGGGTCGCCGCCGGTGCGACCCTGACCGATCTGGGCCTGGTGCAGAGCGAGATCCGGATCCAGGGCGCGGCCCTGCAGTGCCGGATCACCACCGAGGACCCCTCGGCCGACTTCCGCCCCGACACCGGCACCGTGTCCGCCTACCGCTCGCCGGGCGGCGCGGGTGTGCGGCTGGACGGCGGCACCTACACCGGTGCCGAGGTGTTGCCCTACTTCGACTCGATGCTGGTCAAGCTGACCTGCCGGGGCCGCACCTTCGGCGACGCGGTCAACCGGGCCCGGCGCGCGGTGGCCGAGTTCCGCATCCGCGGCGTCGCGACCAACATCCCCTTCCTGCAGGCCGTGCTCGACGACCCGGCCTTCCGCGACGGCCGGATCACCACGTCGTTCATCGACGAGCACCCCGAGTTGGTCCGCTCCCGCCCGGGTGCCGACCGAGGCACCCGCCTGCTGGCCTACCTGGCCGACGTCACGGTCAACCGCCCGTACGGCCCCACCCCGGGCATCGCGGTGCCGCGCACCAAGCTGCCCGAGCTGCCCGCCGGCGACCTGCCCGCGGGCAGCCGGGACCGGCTCCTGGAACTGGGCCCGGCCGGCTTCGCCCGCGCGCTGCGCGAGCAGAGCGCGCTGGCGGTCACCGACACCACGTTCCGCGACGCGCACCAGTCGCTGCTGGCGACCCGGGTACGCACCTACGACCTCGCCGCCGCGGCTCCCTACGTCGCGCGGATGACGCCCGAACTGCTCAGCGTCGAGGCCTGGGGCGGGGCGACCTACGACGTCGCGCTGCGCTTCCTCAAGGAGGACCCGTGGCACCGCCTGGCGGCGCTGCGCGAGGGCATGCCGAACCTCAACATCCAGATGTTGCTGCGCGGGCGCAACACCGTCGGGTACACGCCCTACCCGGACAAGGTGTGCGTGAAGTTCGTCGAGGAGGCCGCCCGCACCGGCATCGACGTGTTCCGGATCTTCGACGCGCTCAACGACATCGAGGCGATGCGTCCGGCGATCGAGGCCACCCTGGGCACGCACGCGATCGCCGAGGGCACGCTGTGCTACACCGGCGACCTGTCCGACCCGGCCGAGCAGTTGTACACGCTGGACTACTACCTGCGGCTCGCCGAGCAACTGGTCGAGGCCGGCGTGCACGTGTTGTGCGTCAAGGACATGGCCGGGCTGCTCCGGGCGCCCGCCGCCCGCACGCTGGTCGGCGCGCTGCGCGAGCGCTTCGACCTCCCGGTGCACCTGCACACGCACGACACCGCGGGTGGTCAGCTCGCCACCTACCTCGCCGCCATCGAGGCCGGCGTCGACGCGATCGACGGTGCCTCGGCCGCGTTGGCGGGCACCACGAGCCAGCCGCCGCTGTCCGCGATCGTGGCCGCGACCGACTACACCGAGCGCGCCACCGGGCTGTCCCTGGACGCGCTGTGCGCCCTGGAGCCCTACTGGGCGGCGGTGCGCGAGGCGTACGCGCCGTTCGAGTCCGGCCTGCCCGCGCCCACCGGCCGGGTCTACCGGCACGAGATCCCCGGCGGTCAGCTCTCCAACCTGCGCCAGCAGGCGATCGCGCTGGGCCTGGGCCACAAGTTCGAGGACATCGAGGACGCCTACGCGGCCTCGAACCGGATCCTGGGCAACATCGTCAAGGTCACCCCCTCCAGCAAGGTGGTCGGCGACCTGGCCCTGCACCTGAGCGCGGTGGGTGCCGACCCGGCCAAGTTCGAGGCCGACCCGGGCGCGTTCGACGTGCCGGACTCGGTGATCGGCTTCCTCCAGGGTGAGCTGGGCACCCCGCCCGGCGGCTGGCCCGAGCCGTTCCGTACCCGGGCGCTGGCGGGTCGCACCGCGAGCTCGACCCGCACGGTGGCACTGACCCCGGAGCAGGACGCCGCGCTGGACGGCGACGAACTGCGCGACACGCTCAACCGGTTGCTCTTCCCGGGCCCGGCCAAGGACTACGACGAGGCCGAGCGGTTGTACGGCGACGTCTCCGCGGTGCCGACCGTGCCGTTCCTGTACGGCCTGGTCCAGGGCGAGGAACTGGCCATCACGTTGTCCACGGGCGTCTCGCTCTACCTCGCGGTCGAGGCGGTCGGCGACGCGGACGAGCGCGGCTTCCGCACCGTGTACTGCCGGATGAACGGTCAGCCCCGGGTGCTCTCGGTGCGCGACCGCTCGGTCAAGCCGGCCCGGCCGGAGAGTGAGCGGGCCAACCCGGACAACCCGAAGCACGTGGCCGCGCCGTTCAGCGGTGTGGTCACCCTCCAGGTGGCCGTGGGCGACGAGGTCGAGGCCGGCGGCACGGTGGCGACCATCGAGGCGATGAAGATGGAGGCGTCGATCACGGCGCAGAGCGCGGGCACCGTGGCCCGGCTGGCGATCGGCGCGGTGTCCTCGGTCGAGGCCGGCGACCTGCTGCTCGAACTGGGCTGATCGCTCCGATTCGACTCGACCCGGGTCGAAGTCGGTCGAACCTCGCACCAACTCGATCGTTTCTCACTCGGTCGCAGCACACGAACCACCGTCCGAAGAAATTCGGGCGGTGGTTCGTGGCGTTTTCCGGACACGTTTGGCAGACGTTTGATTACTCGATGCCCGGTTTCGTTGCGCCGTATGGGCTGCTTTCGTTCGTTTTTTCCGTTTCGTCGGTCCGTCGTTTCCCGAGGTGGGGCCGCATGTCGCGATCCTGACGTCAGGACGTACCCCCGGAGGGCTCTTGATCTTCCTGTGCTTCAGGTCACAGACTCGATAGTCACTCGGGGTTATCGGTGTCCATCCATCCGGATTGGGAGACCCTGCATGGCCGTGCGCCTGAGCACCCTCGACACGACCGCGGAACCCCGCGCCGTCGCCCCACCGTCGCCGCCGCCGACCGTCGACCTGGACGAACTGCTGGCGCATCCGCACCTGGTCACCCGGCTGCCCACGCCGATGGCCCGTGCGGCGGGCGATCTGATGCTCGCCCGGCTCGCCACCCTCGAACCGGGCACCGTGGACCACTCGTACCTGCGCGGGTTGCTGGTCGAGTTGAACCTGCCGATGGTCCGGCACGCCGCCGGGCGCTACCGGCGCCGCGGTGAACCGGTCGAGGACATCGTCCAGGTCGGCACGATCGGCCTGATCAAGGCGATCGACCGCTACGAGGCCGATCGCGGCAGCAGCTTCATGGCGTACGCCATGCCGACCATCATCGGCGAGATCAAGCGCTTCTTCCGGGACACCTCGTGGTCCGTGCGGGTACCGCGCCGGCTGCGCGAACTGCGCACCGAACTGCTGCGTGCCACCGACGAACTGACCGCGCTGCACGGCCGCACACCCACCCCGCGCGAGTTGGCCGAGCGGCTGTGCATCACCGAGGAGGAGGTGCTCGAAGGGCTGGACGCCTGCACCGTCTACACCGCGACCTCGCTGGACGAGACCGCCTACGGCGACGCGGACGGCCAGGAGACGGTCGGCGACCGGCTCGGCTCCGAGGACCACGCGCTCGACCTGGTCGAGTACCGCGAGGCGCTGCGCCCGCTGCTGGCCGAACTGCCGCAGCGCGAGCGCGCGATCCTGGTCATGCGGTTCTACGGAAATCTGACCCAGGCGCAGATCGGCGAGCGGATCGGCATCTCGCAGATGCACGTGTCCCGCCTTCTCGCCCGCACCCTGGCATCGCTGCGCGAACGGCTGATGATCCCGGGCTGAGCAGCCCGCGCACGCCGCCGCTGCGACCGTGCGCGTTCCCCTCCGCCGATTCCGCCGCGCGGTCCGGCGGTTGCCGAAGGCGCGTCCGCGGGCCGGCCGAGGCCGCCGGGCGGATGCCCGAATCGGGACGGGGAACGCGCATCGGCGTCGCCGCGAGGTGCACCGTCGATTCAGCGGAAGAGCACCTCGAAGGGGCGGCGGAAGTACGCCAGTTTCTCCGGCGGGAGCGGCACCCGGTCGTCGCGGCCCGGCACCAGCGGGGCTATCTGGGACGCCAGGCAGGACAGCGCCCGCTCCTTGCGGGCCTGTTGCACCTCGGTCAGGTCGACCCGCAGCGCCCGGCTCCACGGCACCCGACTGTCGTCCGGCTCCGCCCACTGCCACATGCGCAGCGGGAACTCCAGCAGACCCACGCCGGTCTCCCGGCATGCCACGTCGGCCGCCCGACCGGTGCTCTCGTGGTCGGCGAAGCCGTCCCCGCGCCAGTTGGTCACACACAGCGCGAAGCCCGAGACGAGCGGGATCAGCCGGTCCACCAGCTCCCGTTCGTGGGTGCTCACCGTGCGGTCCGGGATGCGCAGCCGGATCACCTCGACCGGGGCCACCCCACCGGGATTGCCGACGATCGTGGCGAAGGCCCGGTCCGACTCGCGCACCCGCCGGGCGGCCAGCACCGAACCCGGTAACCGGCTGCCCGGGTGCGACGCGTCGCCGTCGGTGACGCTGACCACCCGCACCGGCGAGCCGTCGGCCACCGCTCGCGAGATCAGCCCGCCCACCCCCAGCAGCGCGTCCTCCGGGTGCGCGGCGACCACCACGAGACCACCCGCCAGGACCGGCCACTCCTGCGGCAGCGGGACCGGCAGCGCCTGTCGCTGCCAGTCGACCTCGGTGGTCCAGGCTCGTCCGGGGGTCGGATCGGGTGCGGGTGAACGCGATCCGCGGAAGGTGGGAAGGCTCATGGTGTCTCCCTGTCGAGAGCGAACTGGGGGTGGCGATCTCCCAATCGTGTGGTCGGCGCCGGGGTAAGAGTTACGAGCATCGGCTACCCGGGTCGGTTTTGGCCATGTGCGACACGGGAATTGATGTGCCGTCAGGTGGCCGTTCGGACCGCTGCGGGGTCCTGCTTTCGGTTCACTGCCGGGATCTGCGCGGCTTCGACCGGTTTGCGCCCGGGGATGAACAGCGCGACCAGCAGGCCCAGGACGGCGGCTCCGCAGCCGAGCCACAGCGCGGTCACAAAGGCGTCGTGCGAGGGAAACTCGCGGCCGCCCGTGTGCATCGTCATGTTCGCGAGCACGACGCCGATCACCGCACTGGAGGTCGACGTGCCGATCGAGCGCATCAGCGTGTTCAGGCCGGTCGCCGATCCGGTCTCGCCGATCGGTACGGCCTGCATGATCAGCGACGGCATCGCCGCGTACGCCAGCGCGACGCCGACCGCCGAGAGCACCGCCATCGCGACGATCTTCCAGATCGCGTCGAGCATGAACACCGAGAGCGCGTAGCCGATCGCGATCACCGCGGTGCCCACGAGCAGCGAGACCTTGGGGCCGCGGGCGGCGGACAGGCGCGCGGACAGCGGCGAGATCAGCATCATCACGATGCCCGACGGCGCCATGCACAGGCCCGCGACGACCATGCTCTTGCCCAGGCCGTAGCCGGTGTTCTCCGGGTTCATCAGCACCTGCGGGAACACCAGCGACTGGGCGAACATCGCGAAACCGACCACGACCGAGGCGAGGTTGGTGAACAACACCTGCGGCTTCGCCGCGATGCGCAGGTCCACGAGCGGCTGTGCGGTGCGCAGTTCGAGCCATCCCCAGCCGAGCAGTACGACGGCCGCGACGGCGAGCAGGACGAGCGTGGTGGTGCTGCCCCAACCCCAGTCCGCGCCCTTGGTGATCACCAGCAGCAGGGCCACCAACCCGACGGACAGCCCGCCCGCGCCGGCGAAGTCGAAGCGTCCCGGCAGCCGGACCGGCGACTCGGGCACCAGGAACAGCACGAGCAGGACGTCGAGCGCGCCGATCGCGCCGGCCGCCCAGAACATCATGTGCCAGTCGGCGTTCTGGGCGATCAGCGCGGCCACCGGCAGCCCGATCGCGCCGCCGATGCCCAGCGTCGCGCTCATCAGCGCGATCGAGGAACCCAGCTTCGCGGGCGGGAGTTCGTCGCGCATGATGCTGATGCCCAGCGGGATCACGCCGAACGACGCGCCCTGGAGGAAGCGGCCGATCACCATCGGGAGCAGCGTGTCGGACAGTGCGCACAACACCGAGCCCGCGACCATCAGACCGAGGCTGACGATCAGGATCCGGCGTTTGCCGAACATGTCGCCGAGTCGCCCCATCACGGGAGTGCAGACCGCGCCGGAGAGCAGCGTGGCGGTGACCACCCAGGACGCGTTGGCAGGCGAGGTGTCGAGCAGGTTGGGCAGGTTGGGCAGCAGCGGTACGACCAGGGTCTGCATGAGCGCCACGACCACGCCGCAGAACGCCAGTACGGCCACCACCGGCCCGGCCCGGTCCACCGATCCGGGCGGATGGGCCCCGGCATCCGCCGGGCTCGGCTCGGGTATGCCGCTCGGAGCGGTCACGGACTGCCTCCACAGAATCGCCGGATGATTGCCAGGGTCAACAAATGTGCACGATACACATGATGTGTATCGTGCACATTGCCCGGGTGCGGCGCTAGGGTTCCCGGCAGGCGCATTGGTGTGAAGGCGGGAGTGGGCACGTGTTGGAAGGGATCGAGCGAGAGCTGATGCTGATCGCTCGCCACCACGTCATGGGCAAGCGGAACGGCGACGGTCTGGAGCGGTCGGCCTACCTGCTGTTGACCCGACTGGAGGTCGAGGGGCCGATGTCGATCGGGCAACTCGCAGAAGCGTTTCGGCTCGATACCTCGACGGTGAACCGCCAGGTGGCCGCGCTGTTGCGGGCCGGCGACGCGGAACGCATCGCGGACCCGGACGGCGGTCTCGCCCGCAAGCTGCGGATCACCGCGGTCGGTGCGGAACGGCTCGCGCACGAGCTGGCGATCCACTGCCGGGGTCTGGAACGAGTGCTGGAGTCCTGGGACGAGGGCGAACGACGCGAACTCTTCGAGGTGTTGACCCGGTTCAACCGCTCGGTCGAGGCCGTCGAGGGTCGCGAATGGCCCAGGAACGAACTTGCGGCCGAACCCACGGGGCGTGGCGCGCACGGGTGATGCGGCGGGCCGGGGGCGCGGTCCGGCGGGGTGACGGGGCGTCAGGCGCCTTTGGGCGGGCGGGAGTCGGCGTCGGGCTCGGCCTCGGGTTCGGAGTCGGGCCTGGGCCCGGACTCGGGCTTGGCCTCGGGCTCGGCTGCCGCGGCCGGCTCGGTCGTCGACTCGGCGTCGGAGGGTGACGCGGGGGCGGAGGGGGCTTCGGTGGGTTCGGGCTCGGAGCCGGCCTCGGTCGTGGGGGTCTCCTCGGGTGCCGATTCGGCCTCGGCCTCGGGCTTCGCAGCCCGGGCGGGCTCGCGCGCCGAGTCGGGCGTGGAATCGGCGTCCGACACGTCGGCGGGAGCCGAATCCGCACTCGCCGACGCCCCGGCCGGGGCCGTCGGTCGGATCGCCGATTGCGGCTCCGCCGCGGGCTGTTCGTCCGCCGGCCGACTCGGCGCGGGCGTCGGCACGGCTGCGGCGGCCGGCCGCGCGGTCGACACCTCGGCGACCTCGGTCGGGGCCTCGTCGTACCCGTCGTCCGCGTCGTCCGCGTCGTCCGCGAACCGCCGCCGGCCCGCGAGCGCGAGCAGGGCGCCGGCGGCGAGCAGGATCAGGCCCGCGACGAAGATCGTGGGCTCGTTCCCGCTGGCGCCCGCGATGTCCGCCATGATCGGCGCCGTACCTTCGAGCGTGCTCAACGGTGTGATCCGATCGATCGGCGAACAGGTCCGGTCGTCTTATTAGCAGACTCCTCGAACCCAGGGAAACCGGCCTCGACCTGAGAGTTTTCCTGGTCGAAACACGAAGGCGCAAGGATCGCCCCGCGAACAAGGGGGCCGCGATGACTGTCATGGCGACACGTACGGGGCTGGGCTGGGAGCACGGGATCGACGATGTGCCGTCCGCCGTCGCGTTGTCGGGCGGATTGTGCGTGGTCGCGGGAGCCGCCGGCGGGGTTCGGCTGCTGGACGCGGCGACCGGGCAACTGCAGGCCCGGATCGTGTTGCCGGGCGGGGTGCGCCGCGCCGGCTTCTCGCCCGACGGCACCGTGGTGGCGCTCGCGGGCCCCACGGGGTACGCGCTGTGGCGGGTCACCGACGGCGCGCTGTTGATGCGTACGCCGGGCCTGCCCGCCCGGTTCGCGTGGTCCGCGGGCAGCCGGTGCGCGGTGTCCTTCGGCGGCGCCGTGCGGGTCTACGCGGGCGACAGCGGTACCGAGTCGTGGCGGGCCGTGGACGGACCGGTCCGGGTGGACGACGTGGTGTGGGTCGATTCGGTCGGCGGGCTCGCGGTCGCGCTCGGCGGCGAGGTGCACGTGTACGGGTCGCGCGGGCGGACGAACGTGTGGACCTACCCGTTCCCGGTGCGGGTGCTCGCGGGCACCCCGGACGGCGCGTGGTTGTGCGCGGCGGGCGACGTGCCGGGCGTGCACGTGCGCGGCGCCGGCGGTACGCACGAGGACCTCGGCGCGGCCGGCAACGAGCCGGTCGCCGGGCTCGCGCTGGACTCGGGCGGACGCTGGCTGGCCGCGGAGGACCGGACCGGGGTGACCGTGTGGGATCTCGCCGCGCGCGGCGGCCGGGTCCGCCCCCGGCCACGCCGGCTGCCCGCGCAACCACAGGCGTGCACGCCGAGTTGGCGACCGGGCGGCGGCGCCCTGATGGCCACGGCCGGCGGCGACGGCATGCTCGTGGTGTGGGACGTGCGCGCCGGGTCGGCCCGTCGGGCGCCGACCCCGCTGGCCCGCCGCCACGTCTCCGCGCCGGTGACCACGCTCGCCTGGCACGGCCGGGACGCGTTGTTGTACGCCGACCGCGCCGGCCGGGTCGGCGCCCGGTGGTTCCCCGAGGTCGGCACACGCTGACCGGCGGGCCGCATCCGACCCCGCGGCCGGTCCGGCCCCGCCGAGCCGACCGAGGTGCCGGCGATCGGGTCGATTAGGTTAGCCTCGCCTTACATACGCTGTCGCTGTGTACGGCCGGGAGGGTCCGCCCATGGAACTGCTCGTGGAAGATCTGCACGCCGGATATCCGGGGCATCGTGCCGTCTCCGGCGTGGACCTGTCCGTGGCCGCCGGCAGCGTGGTCGCGATCGTCGGGCCCAACGGGTGCGGCAAGTCCACCTTGTTGCGCTCGATCGCGCGCCTGCACAAGCCGGACTCGGGTCGGGTCAGCGTCGGCGGCGACGACATCTGGCGACTGAAGCCGCGTCAGGCCGCGCACCGGGTAGGGCTGTTGCCGCAGAATCCGACCGCGCCGGAGGCGGTCACCGCGGCCGGGCTGGTCCGCTACGGCCGGCATCCGCACCAGGGGTTGTTCCGCCAGTGGTCGCGCGCGGACGAGCGGGTCTGCCGGGACGCGTTGACCGCGACCGGTGTGCTGGACCTGGCCGATCGGCGTCTGGATCGACTCTCCGGCGGGCAACGGCAGCGCTGCTGGGTCGCGATGGTGATCGCCCAGGAGGCGCCGGTGCTGCTGCTCGACGAGCCGACCTCGGCGCTGGACCTCGGGCACGCGGTCGAGGTGCTGGGCCTGGTCCGGCGGGTCGCCGCCGGTGGGCGCACGGTGGTGATGGTGCTGCACGACCTGGCGTCGGCGGCTCGCTACGCGGATGTCCTGGTCGCGATGCGGGCGGGCGAGGTGATCGCGTCCGGGCCGCCGAAGGAGGTTGTGGACGCGGAGCTGGTGCGGGCGCTGTACGACGTGGACGCGGACATCCTCCGGGCGCCGGGGGACGACACCCCGGTGGTGGTGCCCAGGATGCTCGGAGCCGGTGCGCGGGCGGGTGTCGACGGTGCCTCGCTCGTGGGCGCCGATCGTGCCGACCGGGCCGGGATCGGCTCGTCGGGGTCCTGAAAGCGCCGGTCGCGGGCCGCCCGGTCCTTGCCCGAGCCGGGTGTTCGGGTAGGTTGCCCACAGAAATGTGACGATGCGTCAGTTGATGAGGTGGGCAATGTTCGGCAAGAAGAAGGCCGCGGCGGCGGCCGAAGGCCGCGATGTGGCGGCGCTCGTACTGCGCGCGACGCTCGGTCCGATGCTCTTCGCGCACGGTTACAACAAGGTCGCCGGCCCCGGCGGCCTCGCGGGCACCACCGGCTGGTTCGAGTCGCTCGGCCTCAAGCCCGCCGACGTGCACGCGCGCCTGGCGGCCGGCACCGAGATGGCGGCCGGCGTCGGCATCGCGCTCGGCGTGGCCAACCCGCTGCCCGCGGCGGCGACGGTGGGCCTGATGAGCGTCGCGGCGGCGACCGACCACAAGGGCAAGGGCTTCTTCGTCTTCAAGGGCGGCTGGGAGTACACCGCCGTGGTCGGCGGCGCCGCCGTCGCGCTCGCCGCGCTCGGCAACGGCAAGTATTCGGTGGACGCGCTGATCGGTCGCCGCAAGTCGGGCCTGCGCCCGGCGCTGTTCGCGGCCGGCGTCGGCGTCGCGAACGCCGCGCTGCTGATGAAGCTCTGCTACAAGCCGGACCCGAAGCCGGACGAGAAGCCGGACGCGTAGGCTCGGCGTACCGCTTCGGCCCCACCTCGGTCCGCACCGATCCGCTCGGTGCGGACCGAGGTGTCCGGGCGAGCGACTACGTTGGATCCCACGTTGATCCATGGGCGTTGCGCCCTCGTGTGGAGGTTCTTGCTGTGCAGACGTTGCCCGAGTCCTGGCAGCCCGTGCTCGCGGAGGAGTTGGCGAAGCCCTACTACGCCGAGCTGACCGCGTACGTGGACGCGGAACGCAAGGAACACCAGATCTTCCCGCCGGACGACGAGGTGTTCGCGGCCCTGGAGGCGACGCCGTACGACGACGTCCGGGTGTTCATCGTCGGGCAGGACCCGTACCACGACGACAACCAGGCGCACGGCATGTGCTTCTCGGTGCGGCCCGAGGTCAGGATCCCGCCGTCGCTGCGCAACATCTACAAGGAGATGAACGCGGACATCGGTCTGCCCATCCCCGACAACGGCTATCTGATGCCGTGGGCGCAGCAGGGTGTGCTGCTGATGAACACCGTGCTCACCGTGCGTGCGCACGAGGCCGCGTCGCACAAGGGCCGGGGCTGGGAGAAGTTCACCGACGCGGTGATCAAGGCGGTGAGCGACCGGGACGAGCCGGTGGTCTTCGTGTTGTGGGGCGGCCACGCGAAGAAGAAGGCGGCGCTGATCGACACCGCCAAGCACACCATCGTGCAGGGCGCGCACCCCTCGCCGCTGTCCGCGAAGCTCTTCCACGGCAGCAAGCCGTTCTCGCAGATAGACGCCGCGCTGGCGGCCATGGGGCACAAGGCGATCGACTGGACGATCCCCAACCTCAAGAAGTAACGGAGCCGCGACGCTCGGCGCGCACGCAAGAAAAACGACAACCGGCGTTCCGGTTCGGTATCGGCTCGGCCGGTATCGGACCGGAAACCGGCGTCGATCGGGAATGGCCGGAAATCTCCTTGCATCGATGCGGAATCAAGGACGCCTGCCCTTACGGTATGAGGCTCCCTCTTTCCATGCCCCCGAGGCGGCCCCCGTGTCGACGACCACCGTTCCACCCGTAAGTCCCACCCCCGCGCCCACCGCACCCACCCGCACGCTCGACCTCACTCCCGGCTATGTCGCGCATCGAGGTCTGCGCGAGGAACTGGCCCGACTGACCGAGGTGACCCGACACCTCGACCCGGTCGACATCCTGCGCGTGCGCGCGGTCGAGGAGCATCTCGCGCTGGTGCTGCGCTTTTTGCGCGCGCATCATCGCGAGGAACACACCGTCCTGTATCCGTGGGTGCGCGCCGGTTCGCCGCGTGCCGCCCGCACCGTGACCGCGTTCCAGGTGGAGCACTCGGCCCTGGAGGACGCGATGCTTCGCGCGGCCGACCGGAATGTGCCGCTGCGCGATCGTTCGCCCGCGATCGGGCGGTTGTACGACCTGGTGGCCCGGCACAGTCTGGCCGAGGAGCACCAGCTGTTCCCGCTGATGCGCCGGCACGTGCGCGGCACGTCGGACGGGCGCATGCCAAGTCGCACCGTGCGGGTGTGGGGCCGCGACCTGCCCGCGTTGGTCGCCTTCCACCTGCACCATGCCACCGAGGCCGAACGACGGCGGGTGTTGCGCTGGATTCCGCCCGGCACCGCGTTGTTGTGGCGGGCCGGGTGGCGGCGCGCCTACGAGCGGCGTCGGCGGGCCGCGTACGGGAGTTGACGCCGGCTCGGCGCGCGGCCCGGCTCAGGACATCCGGTCGGCCGCGTCGGTCGGGGTGGTCAACTCGGCCAGCAGCGCCCGCACCCGATCGATCTCCGCCCCGGTCGGCTGCACGTCGCCCAGCGCGCGCACCAGTGCGTCCAGGGCGCGGGCCGGCTCCGGCTCGGTGAGCGTGGACAGGTCGTGGATCAGGCGCAGCAGCATGATCCGCGGCGCGGCGATCTGCTCGCGCGGCAGGGGCCGTTCGAAATAGCCCTCGGCCAGATCCAGCCACAGGTTCCACAGGTCGGTCCGGGCGATCCGGGGCACCGCCAGGATCGCGTCGGTCAACTCCCGGGTGCGCCCGGGTGTGATGGTGCGGCGCAGTACGGGCGGGACCGGCAGCGCGGTCGGCGGCTCGGCCTCGGGTGCGGGCTCGGGTGCGGGCGCGGCCGGGTCGGTCCCGCCCGCGCGCGGACCCGGGAACGCCGGCGGATCGGTGGGCCGGGACGGTCCGCGGACGGCCGCCATCAGCTCGGCGTGCGCGTCCTCCTCGGACTTGCCGTAGAGCGTCTTGCGCAGCAACGGCCTTAGCACGGATGGGATTTCGTCGCGGTTCAACTCGTGCACCACGAGCGGGATCAGTCGCCGGTCGCCGCCGCGCAGGGCGTCCGACATCGCGGTCCACTCGACCGTTGTCCAGCGTTCCGGTACGAAGTAGGCGGGCGAGAACAGCGCGATCATGTGCCCCGCGCCGTCCAGCGCGCGGCTGACCTTGGTGGTCAGGTTCTCGCCCGTCGCCCAGTCCCACGCGTCGAGTTCGACCTCCAGGCCGGCCTGGAGGAGTCGGTCGGCGACCCACTCCGCCCAGGCGGTGTCCGAACCGGCGTGGCTGATGAAATAGCGCACCGTGTCGCCCCCGTGCTCCCCGTCGTTCGCCATGCGTACCAGCATCGCGCACCGGCCGGCCGGAATCGGCCCCTTCATCCGATACCGAAGCGGAACCACCCGTTCAGCCGGGCAGGTTGTCGATCGCCCGGCACACCTCCTCGACGCCCTGGGCGGTGGGCAGCACGTCGTGCAGCGCGCGGCACAGACACTGCAACGAGTGGATCGGGTCGGGGCCGTTGACCAGGGTCCGGATCATGTGCAGCAACATCGATCGAGCGTCGGTCATGTGCCGGTGCAACAACTGGTGTTCGAGGTAGTCCTCGGACAGGTCCAGCCAGATCGACCAGGTGTCCGGCGCCCGCAATCCGCGTACGGCCAGGAACAGGTCGGCGAGGTAGACGACCTGGTTCTGCGGGATGGCCCGGGACAGCTTGGCCATGTTCCCGAAGCGCAGCAGTTCGAGCGTGACGTCGGGGGTCACCAGACCGGACGCGAAGAGGTCGGCGATTCGGGCGATCGCCGAGGGCCGGTCGCCCACGAACGCGGCGATCGCCTCGGCCGTGACCATCTCCAGTTCGAATTCGCGGTGCGCGTCGAGGAGCATCAGCACCGACGAAACCCGGTCCAGCGGCGGCAGGGCGACCGTGCTGCCCAGGTGACGGGCGAGCGGATCGGTGCTGGTGATCAGCACGTGGCCGGGGCCGGTCGGAATCATCTCGCCGACCAGGCCCGGTCGATCGACCTCGTCGAAGATCAGCAACCAGCCCTCGCGGGACCGCAGTTCGTGCTGCGGGCCGACCTCCTGGTCGACCCGCCGGCCGAGTTCGGCCAGTTGTTCGAGCATGCGGTGCAGGAAGGCGACGCCCCGCTCGGTGGGCCGGGCCGCGCAGTCGAACCACCACACCGTGTCGTACAGATGCCGGTGCCGGTAGGCGTATTCGCGGGCCAGGTGGGTGGTGCCCAGGCCGGGCAGGTCGTCCTGCGGGCGCAGCACGACCCGGTGCTCGACCTGAACCAGCGCGCGCACATCGGCAAGCGTGCCGTCCCGCCCGTAGAAGCGCCCCCTGGCGCCCGGCACGTGCCACACCGGCGGATCCTCCGCGGGCGAGCGCGCCGAGAGCGGAGGCGGCATCCTGGGCGGTCCGGGCGGCCTGCGTGGGCGCGGCGGCGGTGGTGGTATCGGATCCGACACGGTCAGGCGAACCCCGGATTCCGCGCGGGCAACGGCGCGAACCGGTGCACCGCGTCGACGAGCAGGTCGCGCTGGTCGGCCGCGTCCGCCTCGGTCAGGTCGACCGGCCGGACGCCGCGGAACATCGACGGCACCTGGGTGTGGCCGACCACGATCGGCAACAACCGGCCCCCGGAGTCCCCGTCGCCCAGGGCCTCCTCCCATTCGTCCATGGCCAGTCGCCTGGCCTCGAAGTAGTGCTCGGAGAACAGCGCGAGCACGTGTTCGCCCAACCCGCGAGCCTGGGCCATCGCCTTGCCGAAGCTCACCCCCGCGCTCCAGTCCCAGCGGCTCAGCGAGACCCGGTAGTCCTCGAAGGTGAGCACCTCGCTGACCCAGTCCGCCCAGGCGAGGTCGTTGCCCACGTAGCTGATCACCAGGTCGGTGCGGGCCGGTGGGACCGGTTCCAGGATGGGCAGCCGGCGCGGCGCCTCGGGCAGCGTGCGGGGGCCGCCCTCGTTGCTGCCGAACAACGGCTCGACCTCGGCCGCCTCGCCCGCGCTCAGCGGCGCGAGCCGATGGTGCAGCGCCGCGGCCACCCGATCGGCGACCGTGCGCACCGCGCGTACGTAGCCCAGATCGCGGATGCCGCCCAGCCGCAGCATGTCGAACACGCTCGGCCCGGCGATCCCGGCGGCCCACTCGATCGCGCCCAGGGCGGCCGGGATCGGTTGTTCCATCGTGGTCCAGGGCACCGCGATCAGATTCGGCGGCGACACGCCCACGATCGACTCGTGTCGACGCAACCGGTCGGTGAACACCGCCCAATCGCGCCCGCAGTCCAGATCCTCGAAGTAGTCGTCCGAGCACAGCGCGACCATCGCGCGGGCCCGCGCGGGCGGATCGCCGTCCGGGATCTGGATCGGCCCGAAGGTGGGTTGCAGCCGGATCGCCGCCCGCACCGGATCGCCCCCGCGCCGCAGTTCCGCCTCGATGTCGTCGTGGAAGCGGGCCGCCCACTTGGGATCGCGGTCGGCGACGTGACTCGTGAAGAAGTCGTAGTCCACCAAGCGACCCCCGGATCGAGCACCGTACAAGGACGGCGGAGCGACACCCACACGCCGAAACGGCGGGTCTGGCAACTGCCGCCCCCGTGCCGGCCGTTCGTGTGTACGACTCTGCCCACACAGAGCATCGCGCAGGCCGACCCGGCCCGGCTAGTATAGGAAGGCTTGTGTAATCGTGGCGATACGTTCCGCACTCGAATGTACGGGTTTCACTCGGACGGCACGCGCGAGCGGCACACGCCGGTCGTCCGACGCGGACCCGAACGTCCGGGCGACGCGGGAGAACGGGGGACCTGCGGATGCAAGGGGAGCGCGGTGACGTGGAGTCGGCCCTGCCGGACCTCGACGGGCTCTGTCTCGACGATCTGGACGACCTGCCGGACTCCGTGCTCGGCTCCGCGCTGCGCCGGTTGATCCGCGAGTCCGAAGAGCCCTCGGAGGCGGTGGTCGCCGCCTTCGACAGCGCGGTCGAACCCGCCTTCGCCCGGATCTGGGTGCCGGCCGAGGCCGACGACGGTGTCGAGGAATCCCGGTCCGATGGGAGTCCCGGCACTCGGAACTGACGTGGGAGGGCCGATGAACGAGGCGCTACCGTTTCGGCAATTCGTCGTCAAGACAGCGGCACGCTGCAACCTGGCGTGCGATTACTGCTATGTGTACGAACTCCGGGACCAGGGCTGGCGGAACCGCCCGCGGCTGATCGCCGACGAGACGGTGACCGCGCTGGGGCGATGGCTGCGCGCGCACGCCGAACAGGCCGGCCTGCGGACCCTGGACATCGTGCTGCACGGCGGCGAGCCGCTGCTCGTGGGCCCCGCCCGCCTCGACGCCATCGCCACCGACCTGCGGGCCGCGCTGGCGGGTGTGGCCGAGCCGCGCTTCACGCTGCAGACCAACGGGGTGCTCCTGGACGAGCGTTGCGCGGAGGTGTTGCTCGCGCACCGGATCCGGGTCGGCGTCTCGCTCGACGGCGACGAGGTCGCCCACGACCGGCACCGGCGCGGGCCGGACGGAGGCGGCAGTCACGCGGCGACGGTGCGCGGCATCGAACTGTTGCGCCGGCCCCGCTATCGGCCCCTGTACGGCGGGCTGCTCGCCACGATCGACCTGGCGAACGATCCCGTCGCCACCTACGAGGAACTGCTCGCGCACGCACCGCCGATGATCGACCTGCTGTTGCCGCACGCCACGTGGGAGTATCCGCCGCCGGGCGCGAGGACCGGCGAAACCGCGCACGCGGACTGGCTGATCGCCGTCTTCGACCGCTGGTACGGCGCACCCGTGCGGGAGACCCGGGTACGCCTCCTGGAGGACCTGGTCGATCTGACCCTGGGTCGGGCCGTGCGCAGCGAGACGCTCGGACTGAGCCCGGCCGGCTCGGTGGTGATCGAGACGGACGGCACCTTCGAGCGGCAGGACGCGCTCAAGGCGGCCTACGACGGGGCGGCGGCCACCGGGTTCGACGTCTTCCGGCACGACCCGGCGACCGTGCTCGCCGCGAGCGGGTTCGGCGGCCTCGGCGCCGATGCCGGCGAACCCGCCGAGCCGAGCCCGACCTGCCGGCGCTGCCCCGTGCTGCGCACCTGCGGCGGCGGCCTGCGGGCGCATCGCTACCACCCGGCGAACGGATTCGACAATCCCTCGGTGTACTGCGCCGACCTGCGGGCACTGATCGACCACGTGAGGACCCGGGTGCACGCCGATCTGCGGGCACTGGTCGGCCCGGAGCGTCGGCGATGATCCGCACCCATCGCCTCGACGCCGCCGTCTTCGCCGAACTCGCCGCGGGCTACGGCGGATCCGAGGCCGTGGCCGCACTGGTCCGGGCCCAGGAGAGCCGCCGGCTGCTCCAAGTCTACGCGGTGGTCGCCACCGCCCGCGAGCGCCTGCCGAGCACCCGTACCGCGCACCTGGTCGACGCGCTGGACCTGCTCGCCCAGATCCAGCGCACCGACCCGCGGGCGGCCCGGACGGTGCTGATGCATCCGTACACCGGCGCGTGGGCGATGCGTTGCCTGTGGTGGCTGCGTCGACCCGAGACCGGCCCGGCGGCACCCGACGCGGATCGACTGCTCGACCACCTCGGCTCGATCGCCACCGCCGCCGCGCTGCGCGCCGACCCCGAGCACGAGGCGGGGGAGCGGATCCGGCTTCGCGCGGTCGACGGCTGGGTCTACCTGCCCACCCTGGGCCGGGTGCGGCCGGCCGAGGACTCGGGTCGGACCGCGCCGATCGGGCGGCACTGGCGCGGCGCCGGTCCGCTCGCGCGACGCGAGGCGAATCGGGTATGTTCCGCGACGGCCGCCGGCCTGTCCGCCACCGTGGCGATAGAGGACGTGGACCCCTATCGCGACGTGCACGGCTGGGAGCCGACGGCCCGCTTGACCGAGCACCAAGTATCGTTGCTGCAAAGGAACTTCGGGAAGGCGTGGAGCCGACTGGCGGTCGCCCACCGGGCCCACGCGGCCGGCCTGGGCCAGGCGCTGTCCACGCTGGTCCCGGTGCTCGCGGAACCGGGGGCCAGCCTCAGCTCGTCGTCTCGATACGCGTTCGGAAGCATCGCGTTGACGCCGGCGATGGGACCGATCACGCTGGCCGTGACGCTGATCCACGAGTTCCAGCACAACAAGCTCGGCGCGGTACAGGACATCACGAATCTCTCGGAACGCTCGATGCTTCGGTATCGGGCGCCCTGGCGGTTGGACCCCCGACCGGTGGGCGCACTCCTCCAGGGTGCCTACGCGCACCTGGGGATCGCGGACTTCTGGCGGATCCGACGGCAGACGACCGACGGGGAGGAGCAGGATCGGGCGCAGGCCGAGTTCGCCGTGCATCGGGCGCACGTCGCGGAGGCGATCGCGACACTGCGCGCGTGCGGCGAACTGACGCCGGACGGCGAGCGGGTCGTGGCCGGCATGGCGGACACCGTCGAGCCCTGGTGGGGCGAGGAGGTGCCCGTCCGGGCGGCGCGCCGCGCCGCCGAACGGGTGCGATCGGGCCGGCGCACCTGGGCGGAGCGAAACGCTGCCCGGGCCGGGGCGGACCCGGGAGGGCGGGTGGTGGGGATGGGCAAAACGCTACGAAACGAGAGAGAACATGAGATTACCTGATGTCACGAGGAGTAACTTCGAGTGATGGACTCGGGTAGCCTGGGAACAACGAGTGACGGACGGGGAGGGCAATCCCGCGCGCGTCGAAACGAAGCACCGACAGCAGGGGTCGAGATGACACCAGTCTTCTTCACGAGTCGGTCGTGCGGCGATGAGCGTGTCTACGTCGAACGCTTCCACGCCGATCTCGAACAAGCCGTATCCGCCCGAGTGCCGGGCCGGGACGGCGCACGGGGCCTGCTGTCGCCGTGCGCGGATCACGACGCGGGCGATCCGCCCGAAACGTACGCCGCCTGCTCGGTCCCCGCCGCGGTGGTGCTGGCCTCGCCCGACTACCTCGCCGATCCGGACGCCATGCGCGAATGGGCGGTGATGGCCGAACGCGTACGCGGCCACCGCGTGCGTACCGGCGAACAACTCGACGCGATGGTCACCGTGCGCTGGCGCGCCACCGACGCCCGCCCCGGCGAGCAGCCCACCCCGGATGTGGGCGCCGACGGCGACTTCGGCCCGATCTACGCCCGCCAGGGCCTGTTCGACCTGATGCGCCTGGAGGGCCACTCCGCCGACTACCGACGGCTGATCGCCGAACTGGCCCGCGTGGTGGTCGAGGTCAACCGCGTCCCGCTGCGCCCGCTGCCGCCGGCCGAGGCGCGCGAACTCCTCGGTGCCCGCACCGCGCCGAGCCTCCCCACCCCCGCCCGCATGCCGTACGCGGGCTCCGCGCCGGTCGTCACCGCTGCCCGGGTCCTGCCCATGCACGCGCGCACCGGCCCGGACCTGCCCACCCGACCCCGCTGGATCACGGCCCGACACAATCCCCGCCGCCCGTTGCTGTGGGGACCCGGTGGCGATGTTGAGGAGCACTGAAACGATGAGCGACAACCCACCGGGCACCGTCGTCACGTTCTACTCGTACAAGGGCGGCACCGGACGCACGATGGCCCTGGCCAACGTCGCCTGGATCCTGGCCTCCCGGGGCAAGCGCGTGCTCGTCGTGGACTGGGACCTCGAATCGCCGGGCCTGCACCGCTACTTCCACCCGTACCTGATCGACAAGCGGCTGGAGGACACGCGCGGCGTGCTCGACATGATCCGCGCGTTCGCCAAGGTGGTCGGCTCCCCGGCCAGCACGGACGCGATGATCGAGGCGAGCCGGGACGCGGAGAGCCGGGTGGACGGCTGCGCGGTCAAGGTCGACCGGGACTTCGCCGACGGCGGCCTGATCCGCTTCCTCGGCCCGGGCCGACAGAACCACGAGTACGCGGCCACGCTGGCCGGCTTCAACTGGGCCGACTTCTGCGAGAGCCCGCACGGCATCGGCTTCCTGGACGCGCTGCGCGAGGACATGCGCGCCTCCTACGACTACGCGCTGATCGACAGCCGCACCGGCCTCAACGACATCGCCGGCATCTGCACCACACTGCTGCCGGACATCGTGGTGGACGGCTTCACGCTCAACGAACAGGCCATCGACGGCGGCGTCAACGTGGCCCGTTCGATCGCCCGCCAGGCCGACCGTCCGCTGCGCATCCTGCCCGTGCCGATGCGCGTGGAGGACGACGAGAAGGACAAGCTCGAAGCCGGCCGCGATCACGCCCGCGAGCGCTTCGCCGAGTTCCTCGCGGACCGCACCGAGGCCGAGCGCACCAAGTACTGGGGCGAAGTCGAGGTCCCGTACAAGGCGTTCTACGCCTACGAGGAGACGCTCGCCACGCTCGGCGACCGCCCGCTCCAGGAGGGCAGCCTGCTCAGCGCGTACGAGCGGCTGACCGGCGTGCTCACCGACGGCGCGATCTCCCGGCTGGACCCGATCGACGAGGTGGACCGTCGACGCGAGCTGCGCCGCTTCGAGCGCATCCGCTACACCGCCCCGGTCACGATGCGCATCCTCTACAGCGCCCGCGACCGCATGTGGGTGGACTGGGTGCGGGCCCAACTGACCGCCTCGGGCGCCCAGGTGGTCGGCACCGGCGGTTGCGACACCTCGCTGGAGGACCTGCAGAACGTCGACAGCGTCGTGGTCGTCTCCTCCTCCCACTCGCTGCCCAGCCGATCCTGGACCGCGATGCGCACCACGCTGCGCCGACTCGCCGCGGTCGACCAGGCGAGCGTGGTGACCCTGCGGGTGGACGACCTGATCGACAGCGACCCGGGGGTGGGCGAAACGGTCACCTTGACCGCGCTGTCCGAGGAGCAGTGCCGCACGGTGCTCCTGACCGCGTTCGGCCGCACGCCCACCACGACCCCGCCCGCGGACGGTCCCAGGTTCCCCGGGACCAAGCCCAGGGTCTCCCAACTGCTGCCGCGCCACCCGGCGTTCACCGGACGCGACGACATCCTGGAGCGGCTGCGCGACCAACTCGCCAAGGGCGCCACCGCCGTGCTGCCCCAGGCCCTGCACGGCCTCGGCGGCGTCGGCAAGACCCAGGTCGCGCTCGAATACGCGCACCGCTTCGCCGCCGACTACGACGTCATCTGGTGGGTGTCGGCGGAGCAGGCGCAGGGTGTCGCCGCCCAACTCGCCCGGCTCGGCGACCGGCTCGACCTGCCGACGGGCGAGAACGTCTCGGACGCGGCGGCCTCGGTGCTGCAGACCCTGCAGCAGGGCGAGCCCTACGACCGCTGGCTGGTGATCTACGACAACGCGGACGAACCCGCGTCGGTGGCCCACCTGATGCCCCAGGGCAGCGTCAACGGCCACGTGCTGGTCACCTCGCGCAACGACCTGTGGGCGCGCAGCGCGCGTCCGCTGGAGGTCCCGGTGTTCCGCCGCGACGAGAGCGTCGCGCTGCTCCAGCGCCGGGTGCCCTCGCTGACCGAGGCGGACGCGCAGAAGGTGGCCACCGCGCTGGGTGATCTGCCGCTGGCGGTCGAGCAGGCCGGTGCCTGGCTCGCCGAGTCGGCGATGCAGGTCGAGGAATACCTGGAGCGGGTCAACACGCGCGTCAGCGCGATCCTGGACGAGGGCCAGCCGCCGGACTACCCGACCACCGCAGCCGCGACCTGGACCGTCTCGCTCGACGAGCTCAAGGAGCGGCAGCCGGCCGCGGTGCGACTGCTGGAACTGTGCGCGTACCTGTCGCCCGACTCGATCTCGATGCGGCTGCTGCGCTCGCGCGAGGTGCTCCAGGAACTGGTGCGGGTGGACAGCTCCCTGGGCGACACGCTCCTGTTGTCCCGGATCTTCCAGCAGCTCGGCCGGTACGCGCTGGCCCGGGTGGATCGCGGCGAGGACACCATCCAGGTGCACCGGCTGGTCCAGGCCGTGCTGCGCGACCAGATGCCGCCCGAGGAGAACGCCGCCCGGCGTGCCCGGGTGCTGGAGATCCTGGCCTCCAACGCCCCCGGCGACGTGGACGACCCGGCCAACCAGGAGACGTACGAAGAGCTCTACAAGCACCTGGTGCCCTCCCGTGCGCTGGAGAGCGACTCGGAGTCGGTGCGCCGCTGGATCGTCGAACAGGTGCGTTTCGCCTGGCGCTTCAACGACTGGGAGTTCGGCCAGTACATCGCCGAGATCGCGCTGGAGCGCTGGCGGGCCCGGTTCCACCGGCACGACGCGCTGACCCTGCGGATGTGCACCCAACTGGCGAACGTCTACCGCTCCCAGGGCAGGTACCGCAAGGCCTACGACCTGGACCGGGCGACGTTGGAGGCACAGCGCGAATCGCTGGGCCCGGACCACCCGCACACCTTGATCACCGGGCGCGGCTACGGCGGCGACCTGCGCTCGCTCGGCCGCTTCCACACCGCGCTCGAATCCGACCGGGACAACTACACGCGCTTCAGCGAGGTCTTCGGCGAGGACGCCAACGACACCCTGCTCGCGGCCAACAACCTCGGTGTCTCGCTGCGCCTGATGGGCCGGCTGGAGGAGGCGCGCGAGGTGCACCAGGAGGCGTTCGACCGACGCCGGCGGATGCAGGGCGAAGACCACCCCAGGACCTGCTTCCTGGCCAACGAGGTCGGCCACGACCTGCGCGAGCTGGGTGACTACGCGGGCTCGCGGGCGGTGCTCCAGCAGACGTTGGCGCGCGAGGAGGCGCTGGGCCGCACCCGGGACGCGCTGCGTACCGCCAAGAGCCTGGCGGTGACGATCCGGCAGACGGGGGACGCCCGTTACGCCCGTTCGCTGGACAGCGACACCCTGGACAAGTACCGGGCCTACCTCGGTCCCACCCATCCCGTGCTGCTGGCCTGCACGGTCAACCTCGCCGCCGACAACCACGCGATGGGCAACGACGAGGCGGCGCTCGACCTCGCCCAGGAGGCATATCAGGGATACCGCGAGCAGTTCGGCGCCCAGCACCCGTTCACCTACGGATGTGCGAGCAACCTGTCGATCTACCTGCGGGCGGCCGGTCGGGACGAGGAGGCGATGGCGCTGGGGCTGCGCGGCCTGGAGGGTCTGCGCGAACTGCTGGGCGAGGATCACCCGTACACCCTGGCGGCGGCGCTCAACCACGCGAACAACCTGTACAAGGCGGGCCAGGCCAACGAGTGTGCCGACCTGGACCGGGTGACCTACGACCGGTACGAGGCGCTGCTCGGCGCGGACCACCCGCACACCCTGGTCGCGGCCTGCAACCGGGTGCAGAGCCTGGGCGACATCGGTCGCCGGGACGAGTCCCGCGAATGGTTCACCCGCACCGAGCGGGCGTGTCGGCGCAAGCTGGGCGACGAGCATCCGATCACCCAGGGGCTGCGGGCGCGCCGCCGCCTGGAAACCGACATCGAGGTGCCGGCCACCTGACGGCGGGCACCCGAGTGTGCCGCGGCCGGCCCGAGCGTTCCTCGGGCCGGCCGCGGTCGGTTCAGGCCCGGTGCATCCGGACCGGCATGTCCTTGATGCCGTTCAGGAAGTTGGACCGCATCCGCCGGGCCGGGCCCAGCGGTTCGACCCGCGCCACCTGTTCGGCCAGGGTGCGGAAGATGATCTCCAGTTCGAGCTTGGCCAGGTGCCGGCCGAGGCAGAAGTGCGGGCCACCGCCGCCGAAGCCGAGCATCGGGTTGGGGTCGCGCCCGATGTCGAGCCGATAGGGGTCCACGAACACCTCCTCGTCGTGGTTGGCGGAGGCGTAGTAGACGACCACCTTGTCGCCGGCGGCGATCGGCCGGCCGCTCAGCTCGGTGTCCCGGACCGCGGTGCGCTTGAAGGCGTTGACCGGGCTGACCCAGCGCACGATCTCGTCGGCCGCGGTGCCGGCCAGCCCGGCCGGGTCGGCGCGCAGTCGCTCCCACTGTTCGGGGTGTTCGATCAGCGCGAGCATGCCGCCGGAGATCGCGTTGCGGGTGGTCTCGTTGCCGGCCACCGCCAACAGCATGAAGAACAGGTCGAACTCGAGCGCGGTCAACTCCTGCCCGTCGCGGTCGGGGCAGACCAGCTTGGACACGATGTCGTCCACGGGACACTCGCGCCGGGCCGCGCCGAGCGCGTCCGCGTAGCCGAACATCTCCATCTGCACCTGCTCCGCCTCGCCCTCCTCCGGGCGCAGGTCCGGGTCCGCGTCGCCGACCAGCTTGTTCGACCACTCGAACAGCCGGTGTCGGTCGACCTGCGGCACGCCCATCAGGTCGGCGATGACCACCAGTGGCAACTCGGCCGCGCACATCGCCACGAAGTCGCCCTCGCCCTGGTCGACCGCCTTCGCCACGATCCGTTCGCACGCCTCGCGGACCTTGTCCTCCAGGGTCAGCGTGGTGCGCGGGGTGAAGCCCTTGTTGACGATGTTGCGCAGCCGCGAATGCTCCGGCGGGTCCATGTTGAGCATCATCAGCCGCTGGGTGGCGAGCACGTCCTCCTCGGGTTCGACGAGCAGCGACAGCCGCTCGCGTGAGGAGAAGATCTCCGGGTTGCGGGACACCCGGATCACGTCGGCATGGCGGGTGACGGCCCAGAAGCCGTCCGGCCGTTCCGGGTCGGCGTGGCGGTAGACGGGAGCGGTGCGGCGCATGCGGGCGAACGTCGCGTGCGGGATGCCCGCCGCGTAGCTGTCGGGACTGTAGACGTCGAACGTGGTGGCGTCCGGGGCGGCACTGTCGATCGTTTCGGGCACGGCGGACCTTCCGGCAGGGTGCTGGCGGGGCGCGGGCGCGGCCAGAATTCCACGGCTCGGGTGGGTCGGGAAGGGCGATCGACGGCCGGCTGCGGGCGAATTCGGGCCGGTGGCGCGCCGACACGCCGAGACACGCCGTGACGGTGTGCGACTCGATGAGCGGAATCATGACATTTTGCTACTTTATAGATACTTTCTGTTAGTTTTTGTGCCGGTGACACAGGTACAAACACCCACGCTCCGCCGTCCCACCGGCATCAGGCTCTCTTCGCGCTGTCCCGAAATCGGCGCGGTCGTTCCGTCCCCTGCGCTCCCCAGCGCGCCTCCCGAGGAGTCACCCCCATGGCCTTGTCCATTTCCACCGTCGTTCTGCTGGGCGTCATCGTGTTCATCTTCATCCGCAAGGGCGGCATGCGAATCCCGCACGCGATCGTGTGCGCGCTGCTCGGGTTCTACCTCGCCAGTACCTCGATCGCGCCGAGCATCCACAGCAGCGGGAAGAGCGTCGCGAACCTGCTGAGCAATCTGAACTTCTGAGCGCGGCGGTCACCCGAACCGGCCCGGCGGCAGGTCCGCCGGGCCGGTCTTCGCCGTTGGGACACCGGTAGGGGAGAGCAGCATGGCGAACACGGGCGAGCCGGACACACCGCCGGTGGTGGTGGGCACGGACGGCTCGGAACACGGCGATCGGGCGGTGGCCCACGCCGCCGAGGCGGCGGCGCGGCGCGGCGCACCGCTGCGCATCCTGCACGCGATCCGGATGCCGATGGGCACGCCCGGCTTCGAGACGGTGGAACCCGACGAGGACACCCGCCGGGCGGCCGAGGCGCTGGTCCGCGACGCCGGTGCGGCGGCGCTGCGGCGCCATCCGGACCTGGTCGTGCAGGCCCGGGTCGGCTACGGCCTGCCCGGGGACGCGCTGCTCGCGGCGGCCGAGGGCGCGCTGTTGCTGGTCGCCGGGTCGCGCGGGCGCGGCGGGTTCGTCGGCCTGCTCCTGGGCTCGGTCTCGCGGTTCCTGGCCGCGCGCACGACGTGCCCGCTGCTGATCGTGCGCGGCGAGCACGGGACGCCGGCGCTCGGGCCGGCCGGGGCGGACGTGCTGCTCGGGGTGCAGGGCGACGGCGACGACCGGGCGGTGCGGGCCGCGTTCGAGGCGGCCCGCGAGCGGGGTCTGCCGGTGCGGGCGGTGCACGCGTGGAGTTGGCCCGGCTACGCGGGACTGGCCGGGCCCGGCGAGGCGGACATGCGCGCGGTCGCGCAGGTGCACGCGACCGCGCTGGAGGGTGCGCTGGCTCCGGCGCGGGCGCGGTTTCCCGACGTCGAGGTGCGCACGGACTCGGTGATGGCGGACGCGGCCGGCGCGCTCGTGGAGGCGTCGGCGGGCAGCGCGCTGGCGGTGGTCGGCGTGCGACACCGCCGCGGCCCGCTGCGGCACTGGGTCGGCCACGTCGCGACCGCCGCGATCGAGCACGCGCACTGCCCGGTCCTGGTGGTCCCGCTGGACTGAGGTGCCCGGCGCCGTGCGCGTCGGGAGACGTTCGGCGCGGCGGGCCGTGCGCCCCCGTTCGAACGGCGCTGCGCTCGGCGCCGTGAACGGCACGGTGATCGGCGCCGCACGCGGCGCTTCGATCCCGTTTCGATCAGTGCTTCAATCAGTGATTGAAAATGCCGGCGCTTCGTGGTTTGGTGCCTGCCGTGACAGCACAATCGCGGGCTCGACTGCTCGACGAGGCCGAACGGCTCTTCCTCGCCCAGGGTTACGACCGGGTCTCCGTCCGGGCGGTGAACGCCGCCGCCGGGATGAATCCGGCCGCCGTGCACTACCACTTCGGCTCCAAACGGGACCTGGTCGTGGCGCTGCTGCAACAGCGTCTGGGGCCGCTGTGGGCCGGGCCGCTGGCCGACCTGGAGCGGGCCCGGGCGGCGGGGTGGACGCCCACGGTCGGCGAGGTGGTCACGATCATCGTCGAGCCGTTCGACCGGCTGGCCCGCGAACCCAACGGGCCGATGTTGCTGCAACTGCTCGCCCGTACCGTGCTCTCCGGGCACGAACTGCCGTGGGACGACCCGTGGTTTCGGCACGGACCGTGGCGCGCGCTGTTGGCCTCGGCGCGCCCGGACCTGAGCGCCCGGGAGATCGCCGACCGTTGGCGGCTCGCCTTCGACCTGTTGCTCCAGCTCTACGGCCAACCCGTGGCGGACGCGTTCGTACCGCCCCCCGCCGCCGCGGCCGTCGTCGGGTTCGTCACCGCCGGCCTCGACGCCCCCCGGCCGGCCGGCCCGCCGGCCGACGCGTCCGCACCCGGCCCGTCCCTGCCCGGCCCGTCCCCGACCGCCCGCACAGAACGAGGTGCCTCGTGATACCCGACGTCTTCGCCCCCGCCACGCTCGGCCCGCTGACGCTGCGCAACCGGATCATCAAGGCCGCGACGTTCGAGGGGGCCACCCCGGACGCGCTGGTCACCGACGACCTGATCGAATACCACCGGCGTCCGGCCGCGGGCGGCATCGGGATGACCACCGTGGCGTACTGCGCGGTCGCCCCCGAGGGCCGCACCGACCGGCACCAGATCTGGATGCGCCCCGAGGCGGTACCCGGACTTCGCCGGCTCACCGATGCGGTGCACGCGGAGGGCGCGGCGGTCTCGGCGCAGCTCGGCCACGCCGGTCCGGTGGCCAACGCCAAGTCCAATCGCCGGCCCGCGCTGTCCGCCGGACGCATGTTCAATCCGCTCTCCATGCGCGTCACGCAGGCCGCGACCGAGGCGGACATCGACCGGATCACCCGCGCGCACGCCGACGCCGCGCTGCTCGCGATCGAGTCCGGCTTCGACGCGGTGGAGATCCACCTCGGCCACAACTACTTCGCCAGCGCCTTCCTCAGCCCCAAGCTCAACCGCCGCAAGGACGCCTACGGCGGCTCGCTCGCCAACCGGGCCAAGGTCGCCCGCGGTGTGTGTCGGGCGGTGCGGGACGCGGTGGGCGACCGGATCGCGGTGACCGCCAAGCTCAACATGGAGGACGGCGTCCCGGGCGGCATCCAGCTCGACGAGAGCATCCGGACCGCTCGATGGCTGGAGGAGGACGGCTCGCTGGACGCGCTGGAGCTGACCGCGGGCAGCTCGCTGCTCAACCCGATGTATCTCTTCCGCGGCGATGCCCCGGTGCCGGAGTTCGCCGCGACCTTCCCGCAGCCGCAGCGGCTGGGCGTCAAGCTGATCGGCAAGCATATCCTGCGCTCGTACCCGTACGAGGAGGCCTACCTGCTCGCCTCCGCCCGGCGGTTCCGGGCCGAACTCAAGCTCCCGCTGATCCTGCTGGGCGGCATCACCAACCGGAGCACGATGGACCTCGCGATGACCGAGGGCTTCGAATTCGTCGCGATGGGCCGCGCGGTGCTGCGCGAGCCCGACCTGATCAACCGGATCGCGGCCGAAGCCGAGACCGAGTCGTTGTGCATCCACTGCAACAAGTGCATGCCGACCATCTACAGCCGCACCCGCTGCGTCGTGATCGAGCCGGACGCGTAGACCCGGTCGCCCGCCCGGGCCCGGGAGCCGGATGTTCGGAACAGGCGCCCACGACGCCGGGCGGGCCGAGTACGGCCCGCCCGGCGTCGTGGGCGGTGGACGGCCGGTCGTCCGCGCTCAGACCAGGTAGCGGCTGATCGCGTCGATCACACAGGCCGGCTTGGCCGAGTCGGCGATCTCGACGGTGATCCGGGTGGTCACCTGGATGCCGCCGGCGATGTCGGCGACCGCCACGATCTCCGCGCCGCCGCGCACCCGGGAGCCGACCGGGACCGGCGCCGGGAAGCGCACCTTGTCCACGCCGTAGTTCACCCCCATCGAGATGTTGCGCACCTCGACGATCTGCGGCAGGAACAGGTTGGACAGCGCCATGGTCAGGTAACCGTGGGCGATCGGCGCGCCGAACGGGCCCTCCTTCGCCTTCTCCACGTCCACGTGGATCCACTGGTGGTCGCCGGTCGCGTCGGCGAACAGGTTGATCCGCTCCTGGGTGATCTCCAGCCACTCGCTGTGGCCGAGGTGCTTGCCCACCGAGTCCTTGATCTGCTGGAGGTCGGTGAAGACGGTGGCCGCCATGTGCGCTCCCGATCGTTTCTGATGGTCTGTCAGATCAGCTCTCCCGGGTATACCAGACCGGCCCGCCCGAGACGATCAGGCGGTCGGGATCCAGGCCACCTGACGCACGTCGGCGAGCCGGTCCACCGAGATGCCCGCCGCCGAGACGGTCCACAGGTCGGTCCCGATCACCAGCGAGCGCTGGATGTTCGCGCCCGGGTGGGTGACCCGACCCACCTCGACGATCGAAGAGCCCCGGATCCGCAACACCAGTGCGTACGCGCCGGCGCTCGGGTACTTCTCACCCGGGGCGATCTGCGGCTGCGCCGCGCGGTAGGAGTCGTTCACCGGCACCACCACGGTGCCGTCCTTGGCCCAGTACAGGAACGCGTGCGCGTTCTGCTCGGCCTGCGAGTTCGCGCCCGGCAGCGCGTACTGCGCGATCCGGGTCGGATCGGCCAGGGTGCTCACGTCGAACAACGACACCTGGGTGCCCAGACGCCGGCCGCCGTCGGTGGCGTCCTGGCCGACGCCGATCAGCCGGCCGTCGGCGATCGGGTGCAGGTAGGCCGAGTAGCCGTTGATCTTGAGCTCGCCGACCGTCCTGGGGTTGCGCGGGTCGCCCAGGTCGAGCGTGTACAGCGGGTCGGTCTGCCGGAAGGTCACCACGTAGGCGAGCGGGCCGACGAAGCGCACGGCCATGATGCGTTCGGTCCGGCCCAGGCCGCCCACCCGGCCGATCGGGGTCAGCCGGTCGCCGCTGCGGGCCAGCACGGTGACCACCGACTCGGTGCCGGTGCGCGGTGCGATCGGCGGCGACACGTCCCGCGGCGGGCCGGGGGTGGCCTCGGTGGGATCGCTCGGGGCGATCGCGCCGCGCGGCGCGGTGTCCGGGACGGCCTGTCCCGACGCGGCGCTGCCCGGGGCGCTGCCGCGGGTCGTCTCGTTGCGGGGGAGGCCGCCGGGCACGGTCCCGGGAATCGTCGGGTCGCCGGGCTGGAGCGTGGTGGCCACGCGCAGGTTGCCCGCGTGCTCGGACATCGCGTACTCGTTGACCATCGCCCCCGAGACCGCGCCGGTGCCGACCAGCTTCGGCGTGCCCTTGCCGGAGATGTCGAGCTGGTTGATCGTGGTCGTCGTGTTCGGTGGTCCGCCGCCGATCACCTTCGCGTCCTTGGACACGGTGCGCCGCATGACGGTGGTCGCCAGGTAGAGGTTGGACTCCGAGGCGTACACGTTGTCCACGTCGGCGGCGACCGTCACCGGATCGCCCTTGTCCAGGTCGCGGGTCAGGTCGAAGGACAACACGCTCAGCGTCGCGGTGCCGGTGTGCCCGGGTTCGCCGGGCTTGGCCTGCGGCCGGCTGACCCGGTCGCAGCCGACCAGATTGCCGGAATCGGTCCGGCCGTTCGCGGCCAGGGTGAACTGCGGCAGCCAGTCCGCGGCGGTCGAGCGCTGGACCAGGTCCTTGGCCTTGCCCGGTGACGTGGCCGAGGACAGGGACAGGCGAGGCCGCGAGCGCACCACGATCCGCGCGGTACTGCCGATCTGCCGCCCGTCCGTGTAGCTGCCGTCCACCGACAGGTCGCCGATCACCCGGGGCGCGGCGGTCAGATCCACCAGTACGAAGCGGGCCCGGCTGTCCGGGAGCAGACGTGAGGAACCGCCCGGATCGACCGGGATCGGCGCCATCTTGCCCGAACCCCCCTTGCTCTTGGGCAGGTTCGAGGAGCCGTCCAGGATCAGCAGGGCCCGATCGCCGAACAGCAGCAGATCGCTCGCCCGCGCGCCCGGCACCTCCAGCGTGCCGGAGACCCGGTGGGTCGCGGCGTCCACCACGCTCAGCCGGCCGTCGGCCACGGTCAGCACCCGACGCCCGTCGGTCTTGACCAGGTCGGGCTCGTCGACGCCCCGCTCCTGGGTGTTGGTGGTCGAGTGCTCCGGCGCGGTGGGCGCCGCCTTGTCCTCGGCCAGCCCCGGAGGGGCCGCCGCCCTGGGTGCGGCGGCCGGTGCCTCGCCGGCGTCCGCCATCGCCCCGGGCGGAATCCCGTCGGACTTCGTGGTGTCGGGGGACTTCCGGTCGGCCAGGGTGCGCAGCGCCGCCGCCCGGAAGTCGTCGACCAGTGCGCCGCACGAGTCGAACGCGGTGAGCCGCATCGTCTCGTCGGACGCGGCGGCCGTGCGGACCGGATCCGGCTTCGAGTCGCCGCCGGAGGAGGTGCAACCGCTGACGACGAGTCCCGCCGTCAGCACGAATATCGGCAGGGCCGCGGCCCCGCGCGTGGAACGGTCGTGGATTCGCATGGCCATCCGACGCAGCACACTCCGGCACGGTTCCCGGACCCGGAACGGGGCAGGTTTGCCCTCGGCCGATCGCGGTCGTGAAGGGGGAACCTCGATGAAACCGTGGCCCGGACACCCGTTTCCGCTGGGTGCCTCCTACGACGGAACGGGCGTCAACTTCGCCCTGTACAGCGACGTCGCCGACGCCGTCGACCTGTGCCTGATCGACGACGACCGCGCCGAGGAACGGGTGCCGCTACGCGAGGTGGACGGCGGCATCTGGCACGGCTACCTGCCCGGACTGCAACCCGGGCGGCGCTACGGCTACCGCGTGCACGGCCCGTGGGACCCCGGCCGGGGTCTGCGCTGCAATGCGAACAAGCTGCTCCTGGACCCGTACGGCAAAGCCTTCGACGGCGATATCCGCTGGGGCCAACCGGTGTTCGGGTACACCTTCGGCGACCCGGAGCGGATGGACGAGAGCGACTCGGCGCCGCACACCACGACTTCGGTGGTGGTCAACCCGTACTTCGACTGGGGCGACGACCACCGGCCCGGGCACGAGTACCACGACACGGTGATCTACGAGGCGCACGTGCGCGGGTCGACGATGCGCCATCCGGACATCCCGGCGGAGATCCGCGGTACCTACGCGGGCCTGGCCCACCCGGCGATGATCGATCACTTCCGCTCGCTGGGGGTCACCGCGGTCGAGCTGATGCCGGTGCACCAGTTCGTCGACGACGGCCACCTGGTCGCCCGGGGGTTGGCCAACCACTGGGGCTACAACACGATCGGCTTCTTCGCGCCGCACGCCGCCTACTCCTCGACCGGCTCGCTGGGGCAGCAGGTGCAGGAGTTCCGCTACCTGGTGAAGTGCCTGCACCAGGCCGGTATCGAGGTGATCCTGGACGTGGTCTACAACCACACCGCGGAGGGCAACCACCTGGGTCCGACGCTTTCCCTGCGCGGAATCGACAACGGCGCCTACTACCGGCTCTCCGAACAGGATCCGCGCCACTACTGGGACACCACCGGCACCGGCAACTCGCTGCGCATGTCGCACCCGCACGTGCTCCAGATGATCATGGACTCGCTGCGCTACTGGGTCACCGAGATGCACGTCGACGGCTTCCGCTTCGACCTCGCGGCGGCGCTGGCCCGGCAGTTCTACGAGGTGGACAAGCTCTCCGCGTTCTTCGACCTGGTCCAGCAGGACCCGGTGGTCAGCCGGGTCAAGCTGATCGCCGAGCCGTGGGACGTCGGCGACCAGGGCTACCAGGTGGGCAACTTCCCGCCGCTGTGGACGGAGTGGAACGGCCGGTACCGGGACACCGTGCGCGACCTGTGGCGCGGTGTGCCGGGCGTGCTCCCGGACTTCGCCGCCCGGCTCACCGGATCCGGCGACATGTATCGCCACGACGGCCGGCGGCCGACCGCGTCGGTCAACTTCGTCACCGCGCACGACGGCTTCACGCTGCACGACCTGGTCTCCTACGAGCACAAGCACAACGAGGCCAACGGTGAGGACGGCCGGGACGGGGAGGAGCACAACCGGTCCTGGAACTGCGGCGTGGAGGGCGAGAGCACCGACATCGAGATCCTCGCGCTGCGCGAGAAGACCAAGCGCAATCTGGTCGCGACGCTGCTGTTGTCCCAGGGGGTGCCGATGTTGCTGTACGGGGACGAGATCGCCCGCACCCAGCGCGGCAACAACAACGCGTACTGCCAGGACAACGAGGTCTCCTGGGTCGACTGGGAACGCGGCCGGGAGCACTGGGTGTTCCTGGAATGGGTGCAACTGTTGATCCGGCTGCGCCGCGAGCATCCGGTGTTTCGCCGCCGGCGCTTCCCGCGCGGGGCGTCGGTGGACGAGGTCAGGCCGGCCGACATCGTGTGGTTCGGGCCCGGCGGGCGGCCGATGACCGAGGCGGACTGGCAGGCCGGATTCAACAAGGCGATCTCGGTCTTCTTCGACGGCGACGCGATCGGCGAACCCGGCCCGCGCGGCGAACCGATCCGGGACGATTCGTTCTTCCTGCTGATCAACGCGCACGAGGGGGACCTGGACTTCACCCTGCCGCCCGCCGAGTACGGCGCGGCGTGGGCAACGGTGCTGGACAGCGCGATGGTGCTGCTCGATCGGGACCGACCCGCGGCCAAGGCGGGCACTTCCGTACTCCTGGAGGCGCACTCGTTGCGGCTGCTGCGCCGGCTGTTCTGAGGCTCCGCCCGGTGTCGGAGCGGCCGTCGACCACGAGTGCCGTTGTTCCGGGGCGGGGCACACTCATCCCTGCGGCGGTTGTCTAGGGGTTGGGCCAAGGGTTATCCCTGATGGACCACGGTGCCTCGACGGCGCATGCTGTACGAAGCCGTGTGCACAGCGAGAGGAGCCGCGCATGCACCCGAACTCCGGTCCTCATCCACCCCATTGGTACGGTATGCCCGCGCATATGCGGGTCGGCGACGCGGATCGCGAACGTACGATCGAACACCTGAAGTTTGCCTACGGCGAAGGCAGGTTGAACGCCGACGAGTTCGAGGAGCGGGTGGCCGCGGCGCTGGCCGGGCGCACCCGGGCGGACCTGGAGGCGCTGCTCGACGATCTGCTGATGCCGATGACGGGGCCGCCGCCGATGCCGATGCACCGCGTGATGCCCGGACCACCGATGCCGCCGCCGTGGTGGTTGGATCGGCCCGTCGCGAAGTACGAGCGGCTGCGTCCGGGGCGGGAGCGGGGCTGGGGCGCGGCGGCGCACTGGAGCGGTTTCTGTGCGCCCGTGATCGGTCCGTACGTGATCCGCAAGACGGCGGGCGCCGACTCGGAGTTCGTCCGGGACAACGCCAAGGCGGCGCTGAACTTCCAGCTCACCTGCCTGCTCTCGTTCGTGCTGGCGCCGATCCTGGGCCTGCTCGGCGACTTCGGCGGCCTGCTGATCGGCCTGATGTTCTCGTCGATCGCGGTCTGCGCCATCCTCGGCGGGGCCCGGGCGGCCGGCGGCGACGTGATGCGCTACCCGATCAGCCTGCGTCCGATCAAATGAGTCGGTCCCCGGCGGGGGGCTCGGCGAGGGCCCTTACGCCCCGGCCGGGTTGGCGCGACGGGTGGGGCGACTGCTGCGGCTGAGTCGGCTCGGGCGGGTCCAGAGCAGGAGTTCGCCGCCGGGCGGGGAGACCACTCCGCCGTGCGCCGGGTCACCCGCGAACCAGACGTCGCCGCCGTCGCACTTGTGCAGGTGCCACCAGCGGTGCGACATGGACACCACGGTCAGTGCGTACTGCGTGCCGTCGCCGGCGCGGTGGCCGATCACCAGCGGCGGTCCCCACGCCCCGTCGCCGTCGGCCGGATCGCGGAAGCGGCACGAGCAGGTCACCCACGGATGGCGGGCCAGCGTGCGGCGCATCCGGCGGCCCAGGACCAGCGCGCCGATCCCGATCACCAGGGCCACCAGGCCGACCACGAGGGGGACCGTGCCCCAGCCGCCCCAGGCGGCGTCGCCGCCGTCCTCGGCCGTGGACAAAATCGCGAACCAGGTCCCCGTGCAGGCCAGACCGATCACCGTGGTCACGGCGGCGCGCAGCCGATACACCCGCAATGCCCGAGCCGTCGCGTGCAAGGAGAGAGCCACGTCCTCCCGCTGCTCGCTACCCATGGCAGCACCCTAAGCAGGCGCGGGCGGCAATGGTGAACCGGTGCGTGTCGGGCGTGCCCACCACGGGTGCGCACCGCGCCGCCGGCGCACCGGGGCCGATACCCGTTGGGGGTAATGGCCGCGGTGCGCGCGACGAGTGCTCAGTAGGTCAGGCCGTGCCCGAACCCGAACACCGGGTCGGTGCCGTCCTGCGGCACGTCCGAGCGCTGGGCGCGCACGTCGGCCATCGAGCGCGGCAGCTCGAACGGCAACCTGCCCTCGGGCCGCACCCGACCGAACAGCGCGTCCAGCAACGGCGCGTCGGCGCAGCCGTAGTTCGCCACGAGCGCGGCCGACCCGGCGGCGATCTCCGGGATCACCGCCGGGCGTTCCAGGTAGATGTCCACCACGGTGGGCACCGTCGCGCACAGGTCCAGGATCGGGGTCAGCTCGGCCTCGGGGAACTCCAGCGAACCCGCGTGGAAGAACTGCTCGAAGGCGCCCTCACGAGGCTCGAACGGGGTCTTGATCCGCACGATCGCGACGTCCGCCTCCTCGGGAGTGGCCACCACCGTGCCGTATCGGGCGGCCACCTCGGGGTCGATGCCCCGGACGTGGACGCGCGTGCCCTTGCCCAGCGGCAGCACCGACTCGTTCTTGAGCACCGTGACCGACCTGCTCTGCGCGCGCAGCCCGGCTGCGATGCCGGCGTCCGTGCCGACCAGCTCGACGGCGGCGGCCGGGTCCACGAACGGGTGGTCGAACAGACCCAGGACGAACTTCTCCCGGAGCAGACGCCGGACCGACAGGTCCAACCGCTCCTCGGTGAGCCGACCCGCCCGCACCAGCGCGACGACCTGCTCGGGGATGTGCTCGCCGCCGAACTGGTCGCAGCCCGCCTCGATCACCCGCGACACCCGATCCGGCACGGACAGGTCCTCGACCCCCCAGGCCCGCGCGGGCATGGGCCGGCCCATGATGTTCGCGTCGGAGATCAGGCCCCAGTCGGTGCACACGATGCCGTCGAAGCCCAACCGTTCGCGCAACAGGCCGGTGATGACGCCCTTGTTGAAGCCGAACGCGACGGCCTCGTGCTCGGTGTCGATCGGCATGCCGTAGTAGGGCATCATCTGCGAGGTCCCGGCCGCGAGCGCCTTCTTGAACGGCTCCAGGTGGTAGTCGAAGTTGTCGCCGGGATAGACCTGCTCGCGTCCGTACGCGAAGTGCGGGTCCTCGCCGTCGAGCTGCGGGCCGCCACCGGGGAAGTGCTTGGTCATGCAGGCCACCGACTCGGTGTTCAGCGTCTCGCCCTGCGCGCCGCGGATGTAGGCGGCCACCAGCTTGCCGGTCAGCTCGGCGTCCTCGCCGAAGGTGCCGCTGATCCGCGACCAGCGCGGTTCGGTGGCGAGGTCGATCTGCGGGTGCAGCGCGAGCCGGATGCCGACCGCGAGGTATTCACGGCGCATCAGGTCGGCGAACTCGCGGACCGACTCCTCGTCGCCGATCGCGGCCAAGCCGAGCGTCTCGGGATATTGCGAGAAGCCCTCGGCGTACGCGGCGGTGCCGGGGTTGTCGGTGAAGTGGTGCCGGGGGTCGGTGGAGAGCGTGATCGGGATGCCCAGCCGGGTCTCCAGCGCCAGCTCCTGGATCCGGTTGTGCCACTGCGCGATGTGCTCGGGCCGACCGCCGCCGACCAGGTTGAAGTGGTTCATCCCTTTTTCGGCGATCATCTCCCGCACGGTGAAGTCGAACGGCAACAAATCCTTGTCGTCCGGCAGCGTGCCCTCGGGGCCCATGACCGCGATGGTCTGGAACATCAGACCGGCCTTCTCCTCGACCGTCATCCGGCCGAGCAGGTCCGCGACCCGTTCCTCGATCGACAACGATGCGTCCTCGTAGGGGCAGGTCGCGGCGCGGAACCGGCTGCGCGCGGTGATCTCGGTCATGGATCCTCCGTAAAAACCTAGTGGTCAGTAGGTTTTCTAACACGAGGCGACCCTTCGGCGCCGGCGCGATCGGCGTGCGACTTCGAAGTCGTTTGTTCACCTCGTGGTCGTTCCGCCGCCGGCCGGCCCGCACGGGGGAGCGCGAACGCTCCGTACAATGGGCCGAATGCGCGCCGGGGGCACGGCGTGGTCGCGGGCGTGTCGCCGTGACGGCGTGGCCGACGATGCGAAGCGGATCACCCACCTATGGGGTCCGGCCCATCGGCGCATCGGGCGCATACACACATGGGTACGAGGGGCGGACGCAGGTTGGACACCGTGCGGGGCTTGCTCGACTCGCTGCGGGATTTCCTCGACCACGGCGCGTGGACGCACTGGCCGCTCCCGGTCTCGGTGGCGATCTTCACCGTGGTCTGCGCGCTGAGCGTGGCCGCGCTCGTCCCCAAGTCGTTGTTCGCGCCGATCGCGGGTGCACTGTTCGGCGCGATCGGCGGCACGGTGGTGACCCTGGTCGGAGCCACCCTGGGCGCGCTGATCAGCCTCTACCTGGGCCGCCGGCTGGGCCGGGAGCGGATCGGCGGCTGGCTGCACAAGCGTGAGGCGCTGGCCGTGCTCGATCGCCGACTCTCCCGAGACGGCCTGGTGCCGATCACGATCCTGCGGATGATCCCGGTGATCCCCTCCTCGGTGGTCAGCTACGGCGCGGCGGCGACCAGGATCCGCACCGGCCACTTCCTGCTCGGCACCGCGCTGGGCATGTTGCCGATGACGATGGTCCAGTGCGCGGCGGGAGCCTCGGTACGCAGCGGCCTGTCCACGCCGGTCGTGGTCAGCGTGTTCGTCGGCTGCGTCGCGCTCGCACTGGGCATGGTCGCGGTGCGCCGGCGCGGCGAGCCGGCGGATTCGGCGCCGGGCGAGTCGGCGGCGCCGGTGCCCGCACAGGGGTCGGAGACGCCCCGGCCGTCGGTCGCGCCACAGGCCGCGCCCGCCCCGAAGTCGTCCGCCGCACCGCGCTCGCCCGTCGCCCCGCAGGTGTCGGACGCCCCGCGGGCCCGGGACACGGGCGAATAGACCACCGGCCGCCCGCAGGTCAAGGCCGCCGGCACCCGGCGGGTCCGACGGGAGTTCGAGGACCCGCCTAATCTGGACGCATGCGGGCCGAAGTGGGGGAGCACGGGGAGCGGGTGGAGCAGCCGGCAAGCACGCGGGCACGGATCGTCGGCGTGGACGTCGCCCGCGCCCTCGCCATCCTGGGCATGTTCGCCTCACACGTCGGCCCCGACCCCTACGACGGCGGCGTGGACACCCTGGTTCAGGGCGTCTCCGGCCGTGCCTCCGCGCTGTTCGCGTTCCTGGCCGGCGTCTCGCTGGTGCTGATGTCCGGCCGGGCACCGCTGCGCGGTCGCAGTCGGCGCACCTCGGCCGTCGTGGTCCGGGTGCTGATCAGGGCCGTGTTGTTGATCCCGCTCGGCATGTGGCTGGCCGATCTGGACACCGGCGTGCTGGTCATCCTCGCCTTCTACGGCCTCTACTTCCTGCTCGCCTGGCCCGCGCTGTGGCTGACCACCCGCGCGCTGGTGCTGCTCGCGGCGGGCTGGGCCCTGCTCGGGCCGATCGCCTCGTACCTGCTGCGCAGGAGCGGCGGCACCGGCGACGTTCGCTACGCGGCACCCGGCTTCGACGACTGGCAGGGCCCGGGTCACCTGTTCGAGACGCTGTTCCTGACCGGCAGCTACCCGGCGATCACCTGGCTGCCGTTCGTCTTCGCCGGGATGGCGGTCGGCCGGCTGCGACTTGCCGACCTGCGGGTCCAGCGCGCGTTCGTCGGGATCGGTACCGGGCTGGCCGTGCTCGGGTACGGCGGGTCCTGGCTCGTGGTCGAGGTGTTCACCGGCGACCGACTCGCCCGCGACGCGGAGCCGTCCGGCGTGTTCGACCTGATCCACAGCCGGGTCGGCTCGGTCCCGGTGTCCGATCCCGCGTGGTTGACCGTCGCCGAGGGCCACACCGGCACGCCGTTCGAGATCGTCGGCGCGATCGGCGTGGCCCTGGCCCTGCTCGGCCTGACCCTGCTGGCCTGCCGCGCCTGGATCGGCCGGATCGTGCTCGACCCGCTGATCTGCGTCGGGGCGATGGCGCTCACCGTGTACACCGCCCACCTGATCGTGATCGAGCGCTGGTTCCCGCTCGACGCCGCGCAGAGCTGGAAGCGGCTGCTCGGCTTCGCCGTCACCGCGCTGCTGTTGTGCTGGATCTGGCGGCACGTGTTGCGCAAGGGCCCGATGGAGGCGGCCCTGCACGTGCTCTCCGCGTTCCCCGCCCGCTGGGTGCGCGGGTCGACCCGGCCGGCCGAGTCGACCCGGCCGCAGGGGGGTGGGCCGACCTCGGCGGGCTCGATGGTGCACGAGTCGGATCGGTAGTACCCGGCTCGGATCGGCGATGCCCGGGGTATCGGGCCGCGGCCCCGGTCAGCCCAGCAACCCCTGGGCCCTCGCGCGGGCGAGCCAGCCGGGGTACTCGTTCGTCATCATCTCGTAGAGCTGTCCGTCCGGGACGTTCGCCGGATCCTGCACCGAGAAGAAGTCGGCGTTGTCGAGGTAACGGCCGGTCAGGTCGTCCAACTCCTCCAGGAACGAGAAGCCGCCCGGCCGACCGAGCCCCATGAACTGCCAGAAGATCGGCTCGAAGCTGGAGTAGGTCATCTGCTCGCGCGTCGCATCGCGGGAGGTGGTCTGGCCGTCGGTGATGAACATGACGTAGACGGGCAGGTCGTTGGCGAGCGGCTGGTGCCGCGGCCCGCTGCCGCCGAAGTAGTGCTCGCGGACCAGCCGCATGGCGCCGGCGTAGTCGGTCGAGCCCTCCAGCCCCGGGTTCTTGCGGATCCGCTCGGCCCAGCCCTGGTACTCGCCCAGCCCGAGTTGGCCGATCGCGTGGCCGCGGGAGCCGAACAGGAATACGTCCACGGCCGCGTTGTCGTCGAAGCGCAGGCCGAGCGAGAGCACCCGCTCCGCGAGCGCCTGCACCTTGCCGCGCTTGAACAGCGACTGCATCGAGTACGAGATGTCCAGGCACAGGGCGACCCGCGCGGTGTGCTCGCCGAGGCCGCGCTTCTCCAGGCTCACGGCGGCCTGCTTGGTCAGGTTGAGCAACTGCGGGTGCCCCTCCCGGGCGAGCCGCTTCTCCATGTCGACCAGATTCTGCTTCTTCAGGCTGACCGCGGGTGCCGCGGGCGGCGGCGTGCTCGGCCTGGCGGGCGCCGGCGCGCTCGGGGCGCTCGGCGTGCTTGCCGCGCTCGGCGCGTCGTCGGCGGCGACCTCGATGCCGAAGTCGGTGGCCAGGCCGGTCAGCCCGGACGCGTACCCCTGGCCGACCGCGCGGAACTTCCAGGCCCCGCCGCGCAGATAGAACTCGCCGAACAGGAACGCCGTCTCGGTGGACGCCTCGTCGATGTCGAATTCGGCGATCGGACCGCCCTGCGCGGACACCACGTGCAGGGCCAGCCCCGGCACCTGCCCGAACGTGCCGCCGTCGGCGGACGCGCCGATCACCACCCGCTCGACGTCCGCCGGCATCGCGGCCAGGTTCACCCGGATCGTGTCGGTGACGAAGCCGTCGGCGGCGGGCCGCTTACCGTCGTGCCGGACCGCGCCGGCGGCGTCCGAGGGCTGGTTGTAGAAGACGAAATCCGCCTCCGTGCGCACCTTCCCGGCGGCGTTCAGCAGCAGCGCCGAGGCGTCCACGTCGGGGGCACCCGCCGCGCGCCAGGTCAGGACCGCCCGAAGCTCGGCAGTCGGTACCGGAGTGTTCCCGCCCTTGCTTATCTTCGCCATGCCGCCCATCTTGCCCTTCTCGGGCAACGAAGGTGGGCGGGCGCCCGGCCCGGCCGCCGGGACCAGGCTTCGCACGCACGAACGAGCGGGTCTCGTCGGTGTCTTCGGCGCGGTCGGGGCGGGCCCCGGTGCGCGCGGGCGCATGGGGCCCGGGCGTGCCGTGCCCGCCGCCGGGTGTGCCCGTGTCCGCGACCGTGCCGCGCGGTCAGGCGCCGGTGAGTGCCGGTGCCCGCTCGTCCGGCACCGCGACCGGCCGCGCGTCGGTGGTGGTCGCCGCGAGGGTGAGCGGCATGGTCGTGATGGGGCTCGGCCGCCTTGGGGCCAAGATGACGACGGGGACGGTTCGTGGCGCCCGGCCGGCGAGGGTGCTCGCGGTGTGGGCGGCGTGGGCGAGGGGGACGATGCACAGGGCGGCGGTGACGGCGATCAGGGCGCCGGTGGCGGGTGCGCCGAACGCGCCGAGGGCGGTCAGGCCGACGATCGGGCCGCAGGCGGCGCCGAAGGTGTTGGCCGACATGGCCGGCCCGCTCCACCGGCCGCGCTCGTCCAGCGTGCCGGCCACGCCCAGGACGTAGGTGGTGACCGCCTGGCAGGAGGCGTTCCAGCCGAGCAGCCCCACCGCGTACAGCACCAGCCCGCCACGCGGCGCGCAGGTCACTGCCAACACCGCCATCGCCCCCGCGGCCACCGCCGTGATCAGCGGGACGGTCTTGGTCCGACCCCGCCCCGTCCACGTGGCCACCACGACCCCGAGCACCCCGGCCAACAGGCACCCGGCGCACAACACGCTCACCGTCTTCGCGGACAGCCCCACCCGATCGGTGCCCACCCCGGAGGCGATCGCCCACAGCGCGTTCATCGCCACCGACCGCACCCCGAACGCGGTGGTCAACAACAACCCGGCGCGCCGATGGGGCGCCGGCCCGACCGCCGCCGAAGCATCGGCCGGAGCCGCCGCCGGCAGATGACGCACCATCGGCAACGCGCCCAGACCGACCGTCGCCATCAATCCCACGGTGGCGAGTCGACCACCACCGAGCAGCGGCACCAGGGCGTACAGCCCGGTCCCGGACAGCGCCACCACCAACATCGCGATGCCGGACGTCCGGCCCGGATCACGGGTGCCGGCCATCGCGGCCGTGGCCACGGTCAGCGCCATCCCGCTGCCCGCGCCGCCGACGATCGCGCCAGCGACGGCGAGCCACGTATTGCCGGTGATCGCCGCGAGGGCGAAGCCGCCGACCATCAGGAGCAGCCCGATCCGGGCCTGTCGTAGGCGCCCCGTGCCGCCCGCCGCGCGGGTGACGGCCGCACCCGCGAGCGCGGAGCCGAGCAGGGCGGCGGTGCCGATCGCGCCGGCGGCGGTGCCGGACAGGCCCAGGCCGGTGCGGACGGCGTCGAGGAAGGCGGGCAGCAGGTTGGCCATCAGGAAGCCGGCCGAGGCCAGGATCGAGATGGCCGCGACGGCGGAGCCGGACCGGGCCGCGCGGGCGCGCGCGGGCAGGGTGAAGACGAACACGTGAAGCTCGGTTTCCGAACGGGCCGCCGGCGGCAGGCGCGGGCGCCGCCACGAGGCGGGCCGGCGAGCGCGGCGAGGCAGGGGAGCGCGGCCGGCCGAGGGCCCGTCGTGGGGACGAACGGGGCGCTTCGGCGCGGCGGGGTGCTCTGGGTGCGCGCGCGGACGTGCCCGAGGAAGGACGTACGAGCCGCGCGTGGGGCGACCGGCGGCGAAGGGCACGGTCGCGGGGGCCGCAGCGGGCGGCCGAGGCGGAAGGGGGGTGTTACACGGGCGTCCTGGCAGGAAGGCGGGGCGAGGGAGGGTCTGCGAGGCCCGGTGAGGTCGGCGTCCGACGCGACCCGCCCGGGGTACGACAAGCCCGTACGCGCGGACGCGGCCGGCTCGGCGCGCTCAGAGTGGCATCCTGGGCGGCGCGATGTCCAGGTTCATTGGTTTGGAATCCGTCACAGGTGGGTGTGGCGCGCGAGTCACCCGCATCGGGCATCTCGACGCGGTGCCGATCAGGACCCGGCCATCGGGCGGGCAGAGGGCGGCCCGAAGCGGTCGGACACGGCCGTTTTGCAGCAGGACTCGATCTCGCTCCCATCCTGTGTTAGTCTGAAGCCTGTTGCAGTTGTGGTTCGCATCATCTTCTGAGTGCGCCTGTAGAGCTGTTCACTACAGGTGCATTTTGCATTTCGGTAGCTTCCGAAATGAGGGCGAAAAACGCGGCGACGCCCGGATTCACGAAGTGTGGATTCGTTCATCGGCCCACATGTAGGGAGAAAAATATGGCTACCGGAACCGTGAAGTGGTTCAACTCGGAAAAGGGCTTCGGCTTCATCGCGCAGGACGGTGGCGGCGACGACGTCTTCGCCCACTTCTCCGCGATTCAGGGCAACGGCTACCGTGAGCTCGTCGAGGGCGAAGCCGTCGAATTCGACGTCGTGCAGGGCCAGAAGGGCCTCCAGGCGGAGAACATCAACCGCCTCTGATCTTCACCGATCAGCACGACCGAGGGCCGGTGCCGCACTTGTGCGGCGCCGGCCCTCGGCGTTTTCCGGACGGCGTTCCTGCCGCGGTACGTCCGGGACGGCGGGTCAGGTCGTCTTCGCCAGGCCCGGTGAGCCCTCCGCGCCGAGCGCCGCCAGCTCCTCCTCGACCCGACGCGCGTGTGCCTGCTCGTCCTCCCGCGCCTTGCGCGGACTCCAGCGGCCGGCCATCACGAACACGCACGGGATGAACAGCGCCTGACACGCCAGGGTCAGCCACCACCAGCGCATCCACTCGTCGCTCGCGCGATCCTTGGCCTTCTGTACCTCCTCGCCGTGGTCGATCAGGACCCCCAGCGACTTTTGCTTCTGTTCGACCAGATTCAGCTTGGCCAGGTCACCGCCGGCCAGTTGCAACGCCTTGATCTGCAACTCGACCGGGATCGACGCGCGGTCGGGGAACCGGGACATTCGGATGAACAGCTCCGGATCCTTTTGCACCAACTCCAGCGCGGGACCCGCGTCCGCCTGCGCCGCGACCACCTCCTCGCCGTGGTTCACCAGCGGCGTCGCCGACGTGACGATCACCGGCGTGAACACCGCCGACACCGACACCACGATCCGAATGATCCAGCCCCACACCGCCAACCCGGTCGCGGTGGCCGCGGGGTTGTGCTTCTCGACGGTCTCGGTGTACCCGGCCATCCACGGCGCGTAGGTCAGTCCGCTGCACACGCCGATGCCGACCAGGAGCCACGCGAACGTGTAGTAGTCCGTGTCCGGCTTGTCGGTGGTCAGCGCGAACAGGAACGTGAACACCACCGTGCCGACGCCGCCCACGATCATGAACGGCTTGCGCACCCGGGTCAGGTCGGAGGCGATGCCGACCACGACGAGGGCGATCGCGTTGGCGCCCCAGTACCAGTTGGCGAGCGCGTTGGTGCGCTGTTCGGAGTAGCCGTAGACGGTCGAGTAGTAGACGACCAGGTTGCCGACGACCGTGTAGTAGAACATCAGGTGCAGGCTGATCCCGAGCGCGGGCGCGAGGATGTCCAGCCGCATCATCTGCCGCCAGTGGCTCTTCTGCGCGGCCTCCACGTCCAGGCCGCGGGCCCTGGCCTCGATCAGCGCCTTGTCCCGCAGCGAGACCATGAGTTGATCGCGCAGCGCCGGGGACAACTCGCGCAGCCCGAACAGCGCGATCACGAACACGACCAGGCCGGCGATGCCCGCGTACCGGAACTCGTCCTGCCAACTGCTGGTGTCCAGCGTGTTGCTGCTGACCGTGGTGACCACCAGGCTGCCGACGATCGGCCCCAGCGTCCAGAAGCCCATCGCGCCCGCTCGACCCACCTGCGGCGAGAAGTCGCGGATCAGCGCGGGCGTGGCGACCAGGGCCATGCCCTCGACGATGTTGACCAGCGCCATGAAGAACAGGAACCAGCCCTTGCTCTGCGCGTTGGGCAACGCGAACAGCACGAGCACGCCGGTCAGCGCCAGGCCGTACACGACCAGGTTGGCTCGACCCCACCGGTCGGCGAGGCCGGCCAGCAGCGAGGCGAACGCGCCGACCGCGTTGCCGACGACCGAGATCATCGTCGCGTACATGAAGGTCATGCCGTACTCGTGCATCAGCAGCGTGGAGACCGCGTACTGGATGTACAGCTCGTAGTAGAGGATCACCGAGCCGATGACCACGATGGACAGGTAGAAGATCCGCGCGCCGTTGGTCGGGTAGCGGTCCAATCGGCGGTGCCACAGGCTGCGGAGCAATGCGGGCAACGGGCCGGGAGGCGCCGCCGGCGAAGGCTCGGGATCGCTCGCGGCCGGTGGGCCCGGTGGGGACGTGGTGGAAGACATGCGGCCTCCTCGACGAGCGTGGGTCTATCGAGGTACAGGGGGGTGTTGGGGAAACACGGCCGTGCGAAATACGTCGGACCGGGGGGAAGGGACGACCCCCCGGGCCCACGCGTGGAGTGACCTTAGTACCGGCCGGTAGCGCGCTACCAGAGCGAACGCCAAGAAATGGAACGGGTTTCGATTTCGATCGCGGGCAATGGCTGTACCTGGGCGGATGCGGGCGGTCGAACGCGCGGGCCGGTCAAGGCCGTTCCGCAAAGACCCGACCGGCGCGGTCCGTGCCGGCCCGCGAGTCCGGGCGGGCGATTTCCGGGAAAGGCGACGGTCGGATCCCGGCGACGGTCGTTGTTGCCGAAATCCGGAGATCGATTGGGAAACACTTGCGCACCCGGTTCGGGCCCGCGTGGGTGCCGTCGCGTTCTACCGTGGACCCACCGTTATCGCCCGATGCAAGGGGTATCGCGTGGAATCGATCTCGGTGGACCTGCTGAGCGGGCTTGCCGCGGGAGCCGGCGGCGACGCCGGCCGTCTGGCCTGGACGCGCCTCGTGGAACTGGTGCGGACCCCGCTGCCGCCCGAGGCGGAGCGGCCCGAGGGCGAGCCGGGCGCGATACCGCCGGCGGCGGGGTCGCCGCGTGCGGCCGGGGCGTCCGTACCGCGTCGCCCGGCGCCGATACCCACGGGCGAGTTGGAGTTGACCCTGCTCGGGCACGAGACGCCGGGTGGGCTGCGGGCCTACACCCGGGCCTACGCGCTGGCCGGCGCACTGTCGCTGCGGGCCGAACGGGATCCGGACTTCGCCCGGTCGATCGACCGGTGGTACGCGGACGCGCGGCGGATCGGGACGGCCGGGGACGGGACGGGGGACGGTGGGCCGGGCGCGGGCGGCTGTTGCCGTGCGGGAGCGGGTGGGCACGACGTGATCGTGCGTGGGGAGGGCGTGGCGGCCTGGGAGGGTCCGGACGGGCCGTTTCGGGTCGGGGCGGTGGGGCCGCGTCCGGTTGCTCCGCCGGGTGGCTCGGCGGCGGAGGGGGAGGGCGAGGGCAGTCCGGGGGAGTCCGGGGAATCGGGCGGCTCGGGTGACCCGGGGGACTCGGGTGGTGGGCGCGACGGATCGTGCTGAGGCGGGTGCGGGGCTGGGCGAACTCCGGGTGCCGGCTCAGGTCTTCGCGTGTCGGCGGCGGACCGGGGCGCCGCGGACCTGGGTCGGTCGGCGGGCGGGATCCGGATCGGGATCGGAGCCGGCCTCGGGTCGGTGCTCGGGCCGTGGGCGGGGTTCCGCCGTGCTCGGGTCGAGAATGAACCGCATCCGGGTCAGGTGCGCCCGGGCGGTTTCCAGACCCCGATTCGCCGGGCCCGGCACCCGTTCGCGCATCGCCACGACGGCGGGTCCCAGCCGTACCGACTCCTGGGCGTCCGGGACCCGCAGCCATACCTTGAGCGCGTTGTCGGCGGCGGCGATCGTACTCGGGTGGTGCGGGCCGACCGCCTCGGCGCCGCGCTCGGCGACCTGGCAGTAGATCAGTACCGCGTCCGCGACCCGGCCGAGTCCGGCGCTCACGAACGCCAACATGGCCTGGGCGTCCAGCGTTCCGGGGTGGGCCGGTCCGACCAACCTCTCCATGTGCATGCCGAGTTCGGCGGCCTTCTGCCACGCCTCCATGCCGCGCCCGGTGTCCGCCGCGTGCCGGATGGCGGCCAATTCGTTCCAGTACGTGGGCAGTACGTCCGCCGGGCGGATCAACGCGCCCGCCGCCGACGCGCCCTGCGACAACGCCCGCCGGGCGGGGGCGGGCGGCACGGCCCGGCCGCGCACCGGCATCGACATCGGCCGGCCCGGGCCGATCCCTCGGTTCGGCGCGAGAGCCGGCGGCAGTTGGGTGGGACTCGTGGTCGGCGGACGACGCGCGGGAGTGGGGGTCAGCGCACTCGCGTCGCTCGTCTGGATCCGCACGGTTATCCGCGGCGGCAGCGGCGGGGGCGGCGGCTCGGGGTGCGGGCGCGGCGCGGCGCCGGCCGGCCGGCGATCGGGTTCGGCCCCGGTCGTGGTGCGGGCGGCGAGGCGGTTCGTCGGGCGGGTCGCCGCTTTGGGCGCGGCAGGGTCGGCGCGGCGGTCCGTCGGCCCGGGGAACTCCGGTTCGCGGTCGATCAGCACGGACTTGGTGGCCGGGCGCGGCTTGCCTCGCCCGGCCGGGGCGCCGCCACGACCGGTCGCCGACGGTGTGCCGTCCTTGCGGGCGGGCGGGGTCGGCAGGCTGCCCGGCCGGGCGGCGCCGGCCCGGAGGGCCTCGCGCAGGCTGGTACCGGGCACTTCGGGCTCGTCGTCCGGCCCGGAGGTGAGTACGGAACGGACCAGGCCCAAGGCGCGTCGGCCGACGCCGGCTTCGTCGCGGGGGCGGGCTGGCGGGTGGGCCTCGGGTTCGGTACGTGGGGCGTCGGGCGTCGGGCGCCGCTCGGGGGGCTCGGGGTCGGCCCCGCCGCCGACCACGCCGGACCCGCGCAGCCCCGAGCGCTGCGCCGGGGTCATGCCGTTGGGGGGCACCGCGGACAGCGCCGAGATTCCGGTCCCGGTGGCGCCGTTGCCGCGCGGGGTGACCGCCTTGAGCCGCCGAACGGCCGTGCGCAGGGTCGGCGGGCGGGCCTCGGGGGAGCAGTTGGCCAGCGCCAGCGAGCCGGCGGACGGCGCGAATTCGATGGTGTCCGGGGCCAGTCGGGCCCGCTCGGCGAGCAGCGGATGGATCTCCTCGGCCGGTACCGGGTCGGGCAACTCGGGAAAGCCCTGCGCGAGCGCGGTCACCAGTGCCCGGGTGAACGGATGCGGCGGACCCTTGACGTCCGGCGGGTTCAGCACGCCCCACAGCGGGATGCCCCGGCACAATTCGTGCGCCCGTTCGCGGGCCGCCTCCCAGGACTCCCGCCCCGCCGTCAGATCGCAGATCACCAGGGTGTTCTCGGCCGGCCGAGGACCCAGCAGCTCGACCACCCAGGACCACGGAAGCCCGTCGTAGCGCACCGAGCCGGGCGTCGAATCTCGCAGGCCCAGGTGCAGTTCGCGGCGTCTGCGATCGAACAGGAGGCGCCCGGTCAGGTAGACGATCACCGGTCCGTCCACCGAGCCGGCGGCCTGAAGGTAGGCCCGGACCGCGTGCGGCTGCACCGCGTCCGGCAACTGCACCACGTCGGCGGCGGCGTCCGGAAAGAGCTGATGAGGTGTCAGGGCCGACATCGCGACCAGGTTGCTCCCGTTGTCCGACTGTCGTCCCCGCCCGCCGGATCTACCACCCTCCACCAGCAGCAACTGCCCGCGCTCCGACGGGATTCGGATGACCCGCCCACCACGTTCGGTCATGTGTGCCTCCCCGGCCGAGCCCATTCGGGTGGACCACCCCGCATCTGAAGGTTAGGGGTATCGACCGGCCATGGTCGACATATCGGACCGGTTGGCCGGTGGACCGCTCGGCACACGAGCTCACAACGGGGCGCACGGGGGCGCGCGGGGCCCGGGGGCGTGTGCGGGGGCGCGGCGGGGCGGAGCCGAGGGCCGGGAGGAGCGGCTTTGCCCCGGCCGGGTTACGCCGGTACCAGCACCACGGCCGTGCCGTACGCGCAGATCTCCGTTCCGTTGCCCGCCTCGGTGACGTCGTAGCGCATCGCCAGAATTGCGTTGCCGCCCCGGCCGCGCGCCTGTTCCACGAGGCGTTCGGCGGCCTCGTTGCGGCTCTGCACCAGGGTCTTGGTGAGGCCGCGCAGTTCGCCGCCGACCATCGACTTGAGGCCCGCGCCGAGTTGGCTGCCGATGTTGCGGGAGCGCACGGTGAGGCCGAACACCTCGCCGATCACCCGTTCCACGCGATACCCCGGCACGTCGTTGGTGGTGACCACGAGTACGTCGGGGTGGTCGGGTGCGCCGCCGTAGGCGTCGAGGTCGCTCATGTCGTCTCCGAAAGCTGGGGAACGGGGAACCGGGGAATCGGGCATCGAGGAAGGGAGAACCGTCGCGGTCGTGCCCGCACGACCGGTCTGGACGGCCGCGGCGGAGCCGTTCCACACGTATATCACCGGTTGGATGGACGGGCGGCTGCGTGGGCGGCCGCCGCGCCGGGCCGCCTGCGGTGCCCGGTCGCCGCCGCGCCGGGCCGCCGCTCGCGCCCGGTGCCAGTGGCGCCGACTGCCACTCCCGCCGACTGCCACGTGCGCCGGGCCGCCGCTCGCGCCGACCGCCCACTCGCGCCGGCGCACCGCTCGGGCCCGGTCGGAGCCGTTCGGCGCGGACGAAAACCTTTGTCCCGTACGTACGTTCCCCTGCTAGCGTCGCGGCGTGGCGAAATTGAACCAGATCATCGCGGTGGAGAAGGGCGTCAAGACCAAGTCCTTCCAGGAGTTGACGGACGCCCATCAGCGGGTCCAGAAGGGCGCGTTGTTGTCCGGGATCTCGCGTACCTACCAGCCCAAGGACGAGGAGGGCGAGCAACTGCCGCCCGAGTCGACCCGGGTCCAGGTCAAGGGCGAGGAGATGCTGCGTTCCGTCACCGGAGTGCTCACCCGTCTCTTCGACGTGACCGCGACCAAGGACTGGGCCAACTGCGAGGCCCGTGCCGACGTGGTCGTCGACGGGACCCCGTTGCTGCGCGACGTGCCGGTGTCGTACCTGCTCTTCCTGGAGAAGCAGTTGGTCGACGTGCACACCTTCGTGCGCAAGCTGCCGGTCCTGGACGCCGCCGAGACCTGGACGCTGGATCCCTCCACGGACTCCTGGCGGACCGAGCCGGTGCGTACCGTGCGGACCAAGAAGGTGCCGCGCAACCACGTCAAGGCCGAGGCGACCGAACACCACCCGGCCCAGGTGGAGATGTACTTCGAGGACATCGCCGCCGGCTACTGGACCACCGTCAAGTTCTCCGGCGCGCTGCCCGCCCGTCGGGTGAACGAACTCGGCGAGCGGGTCGAGAAGTTGCAGCGCGCGGTGAAGTTCGCCCGCGAGGAGGCCAACGGCGCCGAAGTGACGGACCGGCTGATCGGTGACGCCGTCTTCGGCTACCTGCTCGGCACCGGCCACGGCGGGTAGCATTCGAGAATCCCCCGACCGGAGGGTCGTGGGGTGCGCGAAAAGCGCAAGCTGAAACTGAAGCTTGTCGTGACGAACGCGGGTAACGGTGGAGGTTCGAACCCTCCTCCCGGCACCACGAGCCGGGATGGCCCAATACGGCAGAGGCAGCCCGCGATCAATCTCAGACTCTTGCTCCAGACTCAGCATCGCCGCCTATCGCCGGATCGACCGGACGGGGCTCCAGTCGTCGGTTGCTGGTTCGATTCCAGCCCGGGCCGCTCGTGGCCTGGTAGTTCAACGGTAGAACGCGACGACTTTCAAGACGACCCTGGTCCTTAAACGTGCCGGCGTGCCCGATCGGGCGGCACAGCGGGCCTCCGCGGGCAGGCTAGCCCCGCGGAGGCCCACCAATTCCGAGCACCGGGCCGAATCAATCCACCGTGGCCAACTCGCCCCAGCGGACCAGGACTTCCGGGTCCCCGTCGAGTCGGCAGCCGGTGGCGTCGGCCCGATTCCACAGGAGCAGGTACAGCTTCTCGGCGGGACCCGAGACGGTGAGATCGGCCGGCCCGGCCCCCGCCTCCACCCGCCGCCCGTCGGGGTCGATCCACATGGTCCGGGCGGCCGGGTCGTCGTCGGGGACGATCGCGAGGCTCAGCGGCGGGTCGGCGACCAGCTTGCGCCCGGGCCGGGACAGGAAGCCGGCCAACAACTCGTCGATCCCGTCCGCAGCGAAGTCCGCGGGCACGCCGGACGGCAGGCCGGCCGCGAGTTCGGCGTCGACGCGGTGCACGGCGGTCTCGTGCGCCTGGCGCCGGGCCCAGAAGGCGAGTGGGGACGGACCCTCGAAGAAGGTCCACGCCGGGGCGTTCGGGGCGGTCGTGGTGAGGGTCTTCACCAGATCCGCGTGTGTGGTCCGGTACCAGTCGAAGAGTTCCTCGCCGCTCGGGGCGCGGAACAACTCGGCCGTATCCTCGCGGCTCGGGCGCGTGAGGCTGCCCGATGCGACGACGAACGCGGCCCAGCGATGCACGCCGCCCAGGTGCGCGAGCAGGTCCCCGATCCGCCAGTCGGGGCAGCTCGGGACGGGCGCGTCCAGACCGGCCCGCTGCGCCGTCCGGGCGAGCAACTCGCCGTCGGCGCGCAGGATCTCGATGTGTGTGGCAATCTCCATCCGCCCACGTTCTCACGCGGGATCGGAGGGGGTACAGGTGGTCGGTGGCTCGGCCCGCAGGGATGGGACGTCTGCCCGCCGGGTCCTATGCTGGGATGCGATGGGTAGCTTCGGGGTATATGTCGTCGCTCGATCGGCGTGGCCGCTGCTGGAACTGCCGGCCGTCCAGCAGGCCGGCGGCGAACCGCACTGGTCGGCTCGCGACGGCGACTGGCAGGTGCTGCTGCTTGAGTCCGGGCTGGATCCGGGGCCGTCGTTGATGGCGGACACGGACGCGCCGGTGCTGACCGCCGACGTGGTGTCCGGCCACTTCGCGATGATCGACGCGCAGAGCCCGCGCGGTGGCGAGGTCTGGCACTGCGCCCTGGCGCCGCGCGCAGCCGGCTCGTACGGGCTCGATCCGGAACTGGGCCCACCGCCGGAACGGGTGGTGCCGCGCGCCGTCGGCTGGGCCCGCGAGGCCGGGCTGACGCCGGACGAGGCCGCCCTGGACAGCGCGCTGCGCGCGGAGGGCACGCCGGACGAACTGCTGCGGGCCTTCCTGGACGCGTTGGGCTTTCGCTTCGTGGTGGACGCGGACTGGGCCGCCTGACGGGACCGCCCCGGGGCGACGTCACGGGCGGTGTGATCGGGCGGATGTCGGAGGCGGCGGGTTCAATGGAAGGATGGCCATTCGACCCGCCCGCGCCAACATCGATCCGGTTTCGCCCGAGCCGCCGATCCCCGACCGGGAATCGGTGGTCCGGAACGAGGACTGGTACGGCAGGTCGCTGACCGAGACCACGAAGTACTCGCGCTACTCGTTCCTGGACACGGACTGGACCGAGGTGGTCGACGAGGGCGCGGTCTTCGACGAGTGCACCTTCGCCGGGGTCGCCTTCAACGCGTCGCGCCACACCGGGGCGGCGTTCACGAACTGCACGTTCAAGCGCTGCACGTTCTTCGACACCCGGTTCACCGACTGCAAGCTGGTCGGCAGCCTGTTCCGACAGTGCACCTACACCCTGTTCGAGGTCTCGGGCGGAGACTGGTCGTTCGTCGGGCTGCCCGGCGCCGACCTGCGCCAGGCCGGCTTCGACGGGGTCCGGATGCGCGAGGCGGACCTGACCGCCGCGCGGCTGGAGAAGGCGACCGTGACAGGTTGCGACCTGTCCGGCGCGATGTTGCACGGTGCCAAGCTGACCGGCGCCGATCTGCGCGGCAGCGAGTTGTCCTCGCTCGACCCGCTGACGGTCGAGTTCAAGGGCGCGACGATCGGCCTGGAACAGGCCGTGACGCTCGCGACGACGATGGGGTGGCGGGTCCGCTGACCGCACCCGGGTCGGCACCTGCCACGCTCGGCGGGGTGCCGGGCCCGGCGGCGACGCGGCGGGACCGGGCGGATCTTCAGCTACGACATCACCGGTGGCCGATCCGAGGAGCACGGCTTCCACTCGGTGGGCTCGGGCTCGCTGTTCGCCC